>JAUWIQ010000055.1 GCA_030605285.1 Planctomycetota bacterium | reverse complement strand
TGGGCAAAAAGACCGCGAGTCAAAAATGCGCTCTTGAGGTTGGGGCAAGAACTGCTCCAATTATCAAAGTAATCGCTGCTCTGGAGTGCCCCATGCCGACAACAAAAACAGAAATGCCATCTTTTGAAATCATGGCTAAAATTGTCGACCTTCCAAAGCAGCGTATTGTCCCCGCGCGGGTTAAGGTGACAGCAGGGCGTATTGAGGAGATTCTTGCCGTGGCGGAGGAGCCCACCACGTTTCTCCTCCCAGGATTCATCGATTCGCATGTCCACATCGAGAGTTCCATGCTACTGCCCTCTGAGTTTGCCCGGGCGGCGGTAGTACACGGCACGGTTGCCACCGTTTCCGACCCGCATGAGATCGCCAATGTACTGGGCGCGGAGGGGGTTCGATATATGCTCGATGCAGCCGATGGCATTCCCTTCAAGTTCCACTTTGGCGCACCCTCTTGTGTCCCGGCGACTCCCTTTGAGACGGCAGGGGCCACGCTCAAGGCTGTGGAGGTTGCGGCCTTGCTCGATGATCCGCGGATCGGGTATCTGAGCGAGGTGATGAACTTTAAAGGCGTCCTTTCCGGCGACCGCGAGGTGCTCGCCAAGATCGAAGCGGCCCACACCCGTGGCAAGCCGGTTGATGGTCATGCCCCCGGGTTGCGGGGAGAGGAAGCACGTAACTATATCGCGGCGGGCATTTCGACCGATCATGAGTGTTTCACGCGCGGCGAGGCGCTCGACAAACTTGCGGCGGGGGCCAAGATCCTGATTCGCGAAGGATCCGCGGCCCGAAATTTCGAGGCACTCCATACGCTGATTGATGAGTACCCGGATCGCTGTATGTTTTGCAGCGACGATAAACATCCAGACGAACTGTTGCATGGACATATTAACCAGTTAGTAAAGCGGGCTGTCGAGAATGGTGTGGATTGCATGAAGGTGTTGCAGGCCGCCTGCATCAATCCCATAGAGCATTACCAACTCGATGTGGGCATGCTCCGCGTCGGGGATCCGGCCGATTTCATTGAGCTCAATGATTTGAGTACTTGGAAGGTGTTACGGACCTTTATCGCTGGTAGGCTCGTCGCAGATCAAGGCAAACCGCTCTTTGAGTCAAAACAATTGGCCCCAGTCAATCGGTTTGCAGCCAGCACCCTGAGTACGGAGATGTTTCAGGTGCCCGTACCTGCGAAGGCTACGGACATCCACGTGATCGAGGTGATTGACGGGGAATTGATGACCTTGAAAACGACGGCTACGGTGAAGAATGTTGATGGATTCGCAAACAGCGATCCGGAAAATGATATTCTCAAGATAGCCGTGGTCAACCGATATCAAAAAGCGATGCCAGCCATTGCGTTTGCTAAAAATTTTGGTCTTCGTCGGGGTGCGATTGCGTCTTCTGTGGCGCACGATTCCCATAACGTGATTGCAGTCGGCACAAGCGATCAGCAACTCTGCGAGGCGGTGAATCTTGTGATTGAGGCAGGTGGTGGTTTGTCACTCGTAGCCGATAACGAGCACCACCTGCTTCCACTTCCGATTGCCGGTTTGATGTCGAACGAATCCTGTCAGCAGGTAGGCGACCGGTATGCGGAATTGGATAAAATGGTAAAGGCACTCGGCTGCCCGCTCCGGGCGCCCTACATGGCGCTTTCCTTTATGGCTCTCCTGGTCATCCCGGAAATCAAACTTAGTGATCGCGGCCTGTTCGACGCGACCCGGTTTGAGTTTATGCCGCTGTTCAAGGAAAATCCTGATACGCAGTCGTGCCCCAGCGATACCTCGTCACTCAAACTGGATCGGAACGAATGAATAAAACGATCGACTGTGTCGTATGCGGTTCCTGTGTGGTCGATATCCTGGTGCGCCCGGTACCTCTGGAAACGCCAATCGGCGGTGGCCGACTCGTAGCGGTTGATCCGATCGAAGTTACTACGGGAGGAATAGTTTCCAATGCGGGCATTGCGATGTCGCGGTTGGGTATGACCGCCAGCGCATTGAGCTACATAGGGAACGCCCAATGGGGAGATCTACTCCGCGACCGCTACCGACAGGAGGGGCTTGGATTTGAAAACCTCGTGACCCATCCGCAGGCTCCCACCAGCACGACTGCGGTCTTGATCGATGAGGGTGGCGAACGGAGTTTTGCCCATTGTGTCGGCGCGCCCGAGAAGATGAATCGGAGTTTTTTTCTTGATCGCATCGAATTATTTGCAGCAAGCCGGATGATGCTACTGGGCTATTACTCGTTACTGCCCAACCTGCAGAAAGATTTGGCGGAGGTTTTTGCGGAAATTCGCAAGCAGGGTTGTCTCACGGCACTCGATGCAGCAGGAGATGGTGGCAGCCTGCAACCGCTCGACATGATTCTTCCACACCTCGATATTTATGTGCCGAGTCACGCCGAGGCTACCAATCAAACGGGGCATGCGGATCCACGGGAGATCATCCGTGCCTTCCGAGATCAGGGTTCAACGGGCCTGTTGGGTGTCAAACTGGGCGCGGACGGGGCGCGGCTGCAGACAGCAGAGGGTCGCTGGATTGAGGGGGAGCCGGTCTCGCCACCGGGTGCCATTGTCGATACGACAGGTGCTGGCGACAGCTTTTATGCCGGTCTGCTGACGGGATTGTTACGCGGGATGGATGAGGCGACAGCGGGCCGTCTGGCAGCAGCCTGCGGCGCATGTTGCGTGACCGGTTTGGGCGCCACCGAGGGCTTACTCGATTACCAAGAAACTGCCGGTCTGGTAGGACTCATTTAAAGCAGGGCGTTGTGGGATGCGGCACCGAAGGCACACGCATCCCAGCAACGAGCCCATGTTTTAGTCCGCAAAAGCGGCATCGAAGGCGACGCTGCTGGGTGCGAAATCGAGTTTTTTGACGAATTCGCACGCTTCCTGGGCGCCATGCTCACGATCCATACGGGCATCTTCCCACTCTACCGACAGCGGCCCAGTGTAACCGATGTCGTTAAGTGCTCGGATGATTTCCTCAAAATTGACACTCCCCCGCCCGGGTGAGCGAAAATCCCAGCCGCGACGAGCGTCGCCGAAATTGAGGTGACTGCCCAGAATTCCACTGCGTCCGTTGAGTGTCACAATGGCGTCTTTCACGTGCACATGATAGATGCGATCGGGAAAAGCGCGGATAAATTCAACGGCATCCACGCCTTGCCAGATCAAGTGCGATGGATCGAAGTTGAACCCGAATTCCTCGCGATGGTCGAGGGCCTTGAGTGCCCTTTCGGCCGTAAAAATGTCAAAGGCAATTTCCGTTGGATGCACTTCCAGGGCAAAACGCACGCCACATTCCCCAAAGACATCCAGAATCGGATTCCAGCGCTCGGCAAACTGTTCGAATCCTGCATCGATCATCGATTCTGGTACCGGCGGGAAGGAATACAGCAGATGCCAAATGCTCGACCCGACGAAGCCGTTGACGACATCGACCCCTAATTTTTGAGCAGCTCGTGCGGCGTTTTTCACATCTTCTACTGCGCGTGCGTTTACGCCTGCCGGATCCCCATCACCCCAGACGTACTCAGGCAGGATGGCCTGATGGCGTTCATCGATAATATCGCAGACCGCCTGACTGACTAAATGGGTACTAATCGCGTGGCATTGCAGGTCGTAGCGATCGAGCAACTCACGTTTTTCCGTGCAGTAGTTGTCATCGGCAATCGCTTTATCGATCTCGAAATGATCCCCCCAGCATGCAAGCTCTAATCCTTGATAACCAAAATCACTTGCCTTGCGCGCCATGTCCTCCAGCGGCAGGTCGGCCCACTGGCCGGTAAATAATGTGACAGGACGTGTCATGGTGTACTCCTTGTAAGATTCAAAATCCAGCTGCGCTATTTTGACAGATATGCGCCCTGCATCAATAGCCGCAAGGCTTGCGTTTGGCTGCAAGAGACTCGTCCAATGCCGCTAAAGTGACCATAGACGCTACAGCTTCACAGCGACCAGCAACGGGATGGTTCCAGAGTCGCCGTAGAACTTATTGTGGCTTGGCGATGCTGTTGTCGGCAATGCTCTTGCGCATGTCGGTATCGGCCTGAATGTTACGCAGTTTGTAGTAGTCCATGATTCCCAGTCGGGAGTTCTGAAATGCATCTGCGATCGCTTGAGGTACTTCCGTTTCCGCTTCGACAACTTTGGCTCGACTTTCCTCGATCGCCGCTATATTCTCCCGCTCTTTTGCCACTGCCATGGCTCGCTTTCCTTCGGCACGGGCGCGGGCGACCCGCATATCGGCTTCTGCCTGATCGGCTTGCAGGCGGGCGCCAATATTGCTTCCCACATCAATATCAGCGATATCAATCGAGACAATTTCATACGCTGTCTGGGAGTCCATCCGACGGGCAAGTACGGCCTTGGAAATCGTGTCAGGATTTTCCTGCACGTTTTTGTGGGAATCGGCTGAACCGATCGCACTCACGATGCCTTCCCCCACCCGAGCAATAATGGTCTCTTGCGTAGCTCCTCCGATGAGTCGTTTAAGATTGGCACGCACGGTGACGCGTGCTTTCACCTTCAGTTGGATTCCGTCTTTGGCGACCGCATCGAGGGTCCATCTCCCCGAATCGATGGCTGGGCAGTCAATAACCATTGGGTTCACGCTGGTCTGGACGGCCTCCAGTACATTGCGACCGGCCAGATCGATTGCCGTCGCTTGCTTAAAACTGAGGTCCACAATCTTTGCCTTACCAGCCGCAATGCAGGCTCGGATTACCAAAGGCACATTCCCACCGGCCAAATAATGGGCTTCAAGATTCTTACTGGTAATACCCACAGAATCATCGAGACCTGCTTGCACGGCCATTATTTTGCTCTGGACAATGATCTTTGGATTCACTTTGCGAAAGGTCATGCCAAGCAAATCAAAAATTCCAATTTGTGCCCGAGTGGTGACACATTGAAGCCAGAGCCGGAAATACTTGACGAAGATTGCCAGCACAACCAAACTCAGGATGATCACGATCGCAAAAATAGCGATCGTGATCAATACGCTCGTGTTTGCAGCAAACAGCAGGGAGATAGCGGATAGGTACGACATGATGGGAACCCGAGAGGGTTTAATCGTGGGAGTAACTATCGACCTTTGTACCCCGGTCCGAGCGGTTGTTCAAGAGAGAGGATCGTCGAAGGGGTCGATTCCTAGGGAGTCGATCGGCCGAGAAAGTGGATCTTCTTCGCCGCTTCCTGTCGAGTTCTTATTGGGCTGGGCAAGGTCTAATTTCTTTACTACCAGACGATTATTACGGATCCGCACAACCTCGACCGCAATCCCCTGTTCGATTGCATCCGATTCACTGACCGCCTCATACGTTACTTTGTCGATTAAGATCGCGCCGCCTGGAAGCATAGCCGACTTGGTAACCCCATGCTTGCCGAGCAGTTCCTGATAGGTATCTCGAGGGTCCTGCTCTGGCAGTACATCGTCACTGTTTGGCATGTGCAGTAACAGACGCTTTCCCACAGGTGTGTTGGGCAGCCATTTGAAGGCAAAAAGTATCACCACTGGCAAGCCGACTGCGGCAGTGCCGATGAATACAAACCCCGCCGTTGGACTGCCATAAGAAAATGCCAGGAAGACAGACCCGATGATCGATGCAACGGACAGGAAGCCAAGAATTCCCGCTGAGGGAATAAAGATCTCAAGCGCAGCGAAACTCAGGCCAAGGGCCATCAGCAAAACTGCCCAAATCATAGGGTGCATAATCTAGGGTACCCTCCTGTGATCGGGCAAAGTGTTTTAGCGGATGAACTGTGGCCTTTGTTCAGCATATATTTTGGAAACCGGGAAAGTCAAATTGCAATGTTCTGGGCGTTCAAGACAGCTGCTCGGCATCACTAATTAACGAGAATCCTTAGATTTCGACCACTCGGACCAAGACATGCCCGCCACGAACCTCAATGACTTCAACCTCGGTACCTACGGGAATAAGTTCTGCGTCGGAAATCACATCTACCAGTTCGCCCGCGAAAGTTGCTTTTCCCGAGGGTGTCAGTTGAGTTGTCGTTCTACCCACTTGGCCAAGCAGCGATTGATAGCCATTGAGTGATTTATCGCGATCCTGTTTCTCCTGGTGGGTGCCCTGAGTTGGTAGCATAAGCCGGGCCAAAATCGGAGTATTTGGCAGGTATCGATGCATGATCAATGCGAATCCGACCATGCCAGCAAAGGCGCCGCCAACAACCAATAGCGAGTTGCGCAGCTGTTGGAGATCGCTGTCGGTACGGGGCAATACGAAAGTCTGACTTGCCAGGATCAGGGAGATAAGAATCAGGGCACCTCCGCCGAGTCCAAAGATACCGAACCCGGGAATAATAAAGATTTCCAAAATCAGGCAAGAAATACCAACAAGAAACAGAATGATTTCCAATTCATTTGCGGTATGATTCATGAAGCTTGACCAAAAGTAGAGCGTAAACGCGATGGTTGCGATGAAACTACCGATCCCGATGCCGGGCATCTGCAATTCGGCATAAATACCTGCCAAGCCGATCAGAAGCAACAACCAAGCCAGTCCCGGCGAGGCGAGCATACCCACAAACTGATCGACCCAATTGGGTTTTACGAGTGCCGGATCGGCCTCGAGACCATATTCTTTTTTTAGTTCTGAGAAATTGTTGACCACCGCAGTGGCTATGCCAAGATCCTCTGCTTGCATTCCAGTAAGTCGCAGCAGTTCGCCAGGACCGGTAATTTTTTTACCCCGTTCCCAGTTTTTCTGATCATGGAGTTGCTGGAACTGGGCCTCAGTGAAATATTGTACCAAGCCAGTACGGCGATTCCGAAACTGGTAGACCACCAAATCCTTTTTAAATATTGCCATTATCAGAGCGTAGCTGCGCAATGTGTGGGGAACGATCAAATCGGTAATTGTGGCAGTGATGTCCGTAAGTTGTTCAGGCGAGAGCGACTTTCCTGCCCCACCGATGACCGCATTCGGATGCATCACGATGTCGTCGCAAGCCAAGGCAATCAGGCTGACACGACCGCCCGCAGATTCTGGGATATAGGCGACAGTAAATACAGTTTCCGCATCGAGTTCGGCGAGATAGGCAGCAAAACGGGTCACCGATTCCACATCGCCGCTGTTGCTGTCGATCCATAGACAAAAGAGGTTCACACCATCGTCCCGGATCGCTTGGTCCATCATTGCAAGGCGAGTTTCTGCAAAACGGGGGTCTATATAACGATCAACGAGAATCATCCGGGGCCTCAACACGCCCTCTAATAGCGGGTTAATTCGAATACTCTCACGCGAAAGGCCAAGGTGTCGTGCAAGTGCTTTGCGATCCGGGGCGAGGTGGGCGGCCAGACCGAGCGAGCGTGCCTGACGCCCGGTCAAAAGGGCCGGCTGCCCGCCCGGAAAAACGACGCTCGTGTGGTCGGGGTCGATCGTACGCGTCTGCCGCAACTTGGGCAGCTGGTTGGCAAAGACCAATTGCGGCCCCTCATCAGTTTTCACCTGTAATAATTTGCGTTTTTTGTCAAGCATTGCCTCGGAAATCTCAATCGGGACGGTGTGGCGACTCTGTGCAATCTGGCGATAACCGTTCAGGATGGTGTTATCGAGAGGGCGATCTAGGCCATGCCCTGCGCCCGCATCGCCAATGACAGTTTCCGGCGACATCACAATCTGATCACAGGCCATGACCACAAGCAGGGCATGGCCCCTGATCGATCGAGGCAGATAAGCGACCGTTTTGATGCCTTCAAGGGCTGGGCTGATCAGAAATCGCGCAAGCTTAAGCGAATCTTCAAATTCGCTTCCGAGTCCAAATTCGGAGGAACCCGGATCAAACTCCAGGATCAGTACAGAATGTTTTCCACCACCGCTTGGTTCTGATTTCAATTGCGTACTGGCACGCTGAATTTGTTCAATCAGTCGGCGGGCAACATTGCCTGTAATTGGAAGAGGAACCCGCAAAAGGCGACCTGTTGTGAGTCCCCCTTTTTTCCCTGGGGCCATCGCATCGGATTCCACCTTTTCAGTTTCAGTGGGTCTGTTCTTGATTTCCTCTCCGCACGCGATTCCGGTGCTGCCAGCGCAGGGCAACCAAAGCCACAAGAGCCAGAAAAAGCGGTCCGCCAAATGTCGATTTCGAACCATATTATGATCGCACTTAAACTATCGTTGGATTGGAGAGAATTTTATAACCACCCGCTTTGTAATGTCAATGATTGAATGCCTCTGTGGCGGAGATGCGGCATGCAGTTGACGGCCCGGAGCCCTTTTATACAGGTCAAAAAAACCGTGGCCGAACTTGTTCGGCCACGGCACCTAAGATTCAATTTATTGAACCGGTCAGTCGTTAACGGATGGCTTCGTTCAACATCCGCGTATTGGGTACGCTATGTCGATGCAAGAGGCCATTTTCTTCCGTCTCAATGATCGTAGCGACCGGTCCTACGTCTCGCACGGTGCCTTCCAGGCCAGCAATGTGAACACTATCGCCAGACTGCATCCGCTGCCGCACATAGTAGCCAGCCATAATGCCACCCACCACATCACGGCCCCCGAGACCAAAGGAGAGTCCGAAGCCGAGAGCCAGGGCGGTAAACGCAATCAGAATTGCATAGTTGAACAGTTCAAATTTGATCTCCAGTTGGTCGAATGCAGCCATGAAGATCATCAGTGCCAGAATGTAATAACATCCGCTGGCTAACTGTTGGGCATAAGAAATCCCGGCGCGATCCGCACTCGTCGCGATCACTCCGCGCAGTGCACAAAGAAGCTATGAAACTAGCAAAAGCTAACTGGTATGAATACGTCAATGCAATTCTGGGCTG
>JAUWIQ010000328.1 GCA_030605285.1 Planctomycetota bacterium | reverse complement strand
TTGCCCAGCCCGACCAAGTCACCTTTAAGGATGCCTACCTCGGTTGGTTGAATCTTCCCTGGAACGACAAAATTTTGATCGGCAACCAGAAGCGTCCTTATGGACTCGCACATTTAGACAGTAGTCGGTACATGGTCTTCATGGAGCGGCCTTTTGTCGTCGATGCCTTCAATAATGATGCCCGACGGTTGGGTGTTGAAGCCTACGGCTATTCGGATGACGAACGCTGGAATTGGCGGTACGGTGGATTTGATATGCAAAATATCGCTAAGGTCGGCCGTATCTATAACAATCAATTCGAACCGGAAGCCGCGGGGCGTATTGCAAACACGATTTGGTATGACGAAATGTCAGGTGGTCGCGGCTATGCCCACTGGGCTCTTTCAGGGGCCGTTTGTTTTCCCAATGGTGGTCCCACAGCGCGATTCAGAACGCGACCTGAGGCTTATTCACAAACGAGTTGGTTCGATACAGGACAGATCACCAACGGAGAGTCCTATCAACTTGGCGGTGTGGAAGGCGTGATTAATGTGAATCAACTATCGGTTGTCGGCGAGTACATGGGAGTCACCATGCAGCGGACGGGTGCGACTGATCTTAACTTCCATGGTGGCTACATGTATGTCGCTTATTGGCTCACCAATGACTATTCACCGTGGAATCGCCAGCGCGGTGTGCTAGGCCGCACGAAGCCGAACGAAAATTTCTTTATTGTCCGCACCAAACAGGGTCGCCAGCGAGGCTGGGGGGCCTGGCAGATTGCGGGCCGCTTATCCCGCGGTGATTTTAGCGACCAGGGTATCGATGGTGGTATCGGGCAGAGTTTCAGTTTCGCCCTCAACTGGTGGTGGAATCCCAATGCTCGTATGCAGTTCAATTACATCAACGGCGCGATAAGCCAACGAAATACTAACAATAGCGGCGGTGGACCTGGCGGTAATCAAATTGCCACTATCGGTACTACGAGCGGAAGTTACAACTGCTTCGGAACGCAATTCATGATCGACTGGTAAGCTTCACAGGGCTATTTTTAAAAGAGCAAGCAATGAGCAACGCAACGCATTCACAGATTATTCCCATGCTTCAAATCAAACGCATAACCCTTTGGGTGGTCATCGTCACTGGCAGTTTCTATCTGACACCTACCAGGGTGACGACGGGAGCAGAAACCACCACGATTGCAGCAACCTGTGACTGTGCCGCTGGGGGCACTGATTGTTGCCCCAAGTGCAAACTCGAGATCAAAAAAGAAGCCGTCAAAAAACATTTCTATACTGTCGAATGTAAAACCATCTGTATCCCCAAAGTCACTTGTCCCTGGGAAAAATCGCCCCAGAAAGTTTGCAATGGAAGTTGCGATTCGGGCGACTGCCAATGCCCGGTGCCCTGCAAAGGAGCACGCACACGTAAAGTGAAGTTCATCCGGAAATATGAATACGAATGTGAAAAATGCAAATACAAATGGACACCTACTTGCCTTAAGTGCGATTGCTCAAGCCGATCCACTCAGCCCGAGGCAACTGCGGGCGAAAAATTCTTTCCGCCAGTTCCTCCTATTACAGATCGTGCCGCCCGATTACTGGACCTCTTCGATGCGATTCCACTGTGGAAATAGAGTCGTCGAGATTCAAAATTAACCCACAATATCCAGTACTCGTGGCCCTCTTCTCTCCGCAGCCATTTATAGTAGAAGGGTGGGGCGCGGACCAATGGAAACCGAGGGCGGGAGATGCCTAAAGGAAGTACGACGCGGTGGAACTTTCGCGTTCTGCTCGGACAGGGTGTCCTGCTTGACGTCAGCCAAACGCTTTCTAGCCCGCGTTTGGTGCTGCCCTTTCTCTATATTTCATTCGGTGCCCCCGCCATCTTTGCCGGACTGTTGATTCCTATCGTACAGATATCGCGGATGATCGGGCAAATCGTTTCTGCTCCGCTGATCTCGGCGGCGGAAATTTGCAAATGGTACATGAGCCTAGGCATCCTGACCGCAACGGCGGCCCTCATCGTGGTGGCCTTAACTGCGGATGCGACTTCCGACACTCAGCACTTCGTCATTTTGACGGTAATCTTTCTAGGTGTCGCCAGCGTCATCGGCCTTGGCCAGGGTTTGAGTCGCCTCGCATTCCAAAACATGCTCGGCTATGTCGTACCTCGCAAACTGCGTCGAAACTTGCTTTTTTCACAAACTGGCCTTAGTGGCCTCCTGGCAATTATTCTCGCCTGGGCCAGTCAAAAATTTTATTTCAACAAAGCAGACGAAGAGCACCTCGCACTCCTTTGGGCAGGAATCGCTGTCGCCATGCTATCTGGCATTTTGAGCATGTTGGTCAGAGAGTCCGCCGTTGCGGAAAAAAAACGGAACGCTAGGATCACAAAACAGAAAAAGAGCATCATAGCCACGCTTCTAGAAGGCATTGAGTCGGTCAGGCAAGTGCATTGGTTCCGGCAGTTCATCATCGCGCGGATTCTTTTTTTATCGATCGAACTGGCGATGCCGTTTTACGCCATTCTTGCGGCTGTTGAGCATGTAAAAACAGAAGACGCCCTTGGCGGTTTTGTGATCGCAACCAGTCTAGGATTGATGCTTGGTGGTTTTTTCTGGCAGCGGTTATCGCCTTGGCCACTGCGCCGGATCATGAGTCTCGGCGGGCTGATCGCTCTGGCCGCAGCGATGGTCGCATTGCTTAGCCACTATGGAAACCCCACGAGCCACTGGTTTTATTACGACTTGGTGTTTTTTCTCATTGCACTTGCTGACCAGGGAGTTGCTTCCACGCGAAAAATTTACATTGCCACCCTCGCAAGTGCAGAAACGCGACCTTACTACATTGCGGTCAGCGATACGCTCGTCGGTGGCGCGGCGGTCCTATTTGCGTTCTTGCTCGGAGCCCTTGCCCACTTCCAACATGCCTTGTGGCCGATCCTTGTGCTAGCCGGCCTCAACGGTCTTGCCGCCCTCTATGCCATGCGATTGAAATCGATCCCGGCCGAAAAAGAATGAGGCAACGCTTTTTCGCTTCCGTGTCAATAAACCACCACACAATGCAGCAAACTGCCATTGAAACTATTTTGGTTGCTTAACGTAAAAGTTCTGCAAAGCGATCAAAAAGATAGTCGCTATCGTGTGGACCGGCCGAGGCTTCTGGATGGTACTGGACGCTAAAAACAGACAAATCGCGGTGACAGACGCCCTCGATCGTCCCGTCGTTGAGGTTCCGGTGGGTTACCTCTAACTCTTTGGGGAGGCTTTCCTCACAGACGGCAAAGCCATGATTTTGGGCGGTGATCTCCACGCGACTGGTTTCGAGATTCTGCACCGGTTGATTGGCCCCGCGATGACCAAACTTGAGCTTAAAGGTCTCTGCTCCACAGGCGAGAGAAAGCAATTGGTGACCAAGACAGATCCCAAAAATCGGCTTTTCTCCTAAAAGTTCACTGATTGTCTGTACCGACTGCGTCAGTGGCTCGGGGTCTCCCGGTCCGTTTGAAAGGAAAATACCATCCGGATTTTCGGCGAGAATCTCTGCTTTGGATGCGGATCCCGGAAGCACC
>JAUWIQ010000293.1 GCA_030605285.1 Planctomycetota bacterium | reverse complement strand
GATGCAAACTGGAACAACCATTGCTGAATTGCATGCGGTCCCCTGCCAAAGTGTGCATGAATTGATTGAAGTGGATGTCGGTCATTGGCAAGATCGACACTGGGAAGAAATCGAAAAAAAAGAACCGGAAGCCTATGGAAATTTCATTCGCAATCCGGAATCGCATCCTTATGCAGGAGGGGAAAACTTCTCGGACGTTTCTCGGCGAAGCTTACCCGTCTTTAATCGCTTACTCGAGATGCACTTGGGTCAGTCGATTGTTGTGATTGGACACAATGTGGTCAATCGAGTCTTCCTGGCCCACGTGGCAAGCATCCCGCTGTCGAAGTCTCGTGCGATTCGGCAAGCCAACTGTGGAATCAATATTATCCGTCGTCAGAATAAAAAGAATCAACTGATCACATTGAACGCAACTTTTCACCTCGTTACGGATAATCAGAAACGGGATCCCGCCAGATAATTTGCCTCCTCTGCACACGGGCGAACGGGCACGACCCCTCTTTTTTTCAAGCCGCTGTTTTACGCGTACATTCTCTTAAAATATTTTTAACGGCGGTTTACTTCGCTGCCCTGGCTTTGCGAAGATACTCTTTGGTGACATCGGTCGGCCGAATATCGCTAGGGCGATCGAATTGCGACTCGTCAATCGCACCATCAAATCGAATCTCTAATAATTCTAAAATGGCAATAGGTTCGAGTTGCGACTGACCCTGTGGATTATCACCAATGTGCGTCAGAAATTCGAATCGATAGGGAAAGAGGGTTTTCGCATCGAGGAGCAGGCCTATTTCGGTGGGCGCCCACTCTGGAAGCCTATCTCTCCAATCAGAATCTTCTGATCCCGCATCGGTCGTACCTAACAACTGCTGCAGCATCGACTCTCGCCAAACTCCACGCATGGCCCACACCGATTTTTTATTCCATTCGATTTGAACTGCGCGACCGAAGCGGAAACTATCTTGGATGGCTTTCATTAAACCGGCTAAGCCGCGGATCCGAAGTGTATCGAAACTGGCTGATCTTCCCAGCGCAGTCTCTGTTAAGACTCCCGAATCGCGCAGCCTCTGCAAATCGATTAACCGTAACTTGCGTATCTCGGGTGATTCTTCGAATAACCACAGACGATTGCTATCGTTGATCTGCGTAAAAGTGAACTTACCCGCCCTGCCCCGTAGGACCATTTCTGAGCGGATCCGTCGGCGATCACTTGGCCCTTTTTGCAGGTAGGTGCCTGGACCAAAAAGGTGGTGTCCCCGCAAATGCACTTGCAGTCGTGTGGCGGCCGTAATCGTCTCGTAATTATCAAAAGCTGCAATTGCAGAGTCGAGCAAAACGTCACCGCTAGCGTCGCTTGCGGTAACGGTCGTCTTCTCCTTCTCGTCCGGCTGCAAAGAGCGATCATCCTCTTTACCCAACGCAAAAAGCGGCAGCCAGCAGGCAAAAATCAGAATAGGTAAAATAGAAAATCTTTGACTCATAGGAAATTCTTACCGATTTTATCAAAGAAATGGATTGTTTCGCACCGAATAAAGTGATCGAGGGCTGAGGGCATAAGACCCTCACCAAAACAGAAGCACATTTTATGAACACCGGGACGACCGGTCCACGTCAGTTCAAAATAGCAATCGATGCTGTCGCCGGGTTTCTCCCCATACGGAGAACCTGATCGAGACGCCAAGAGGGAATACACGCATGAAACTTCGTCGAATGTATCTCCATACGCTACTCCTGCCACTGGTTATGGTGGCGAGTGGATGCGGTCGCCATCACGTCAATAACCTCCCCCCAGCAAACATGCTTATGGAACCGGGACCAGGCGTAGGAGGGCCCGGACCTGGCGTAATGCTTGGAAATCTTCCGACACCGGTCCCCTATAAAATCTCGCAGGTTGCTTTTTCTGGCCCAGCTGGGCTGCAGGTGATCCATGATTCAACGGGGCAAGGGCTTTTTGCCTCGGAACCTCTCATCGTTCCCGCTCGCGAAAACTTCCCTCAGGGTGCCATTTATCGCCTGAAGTTAACGAACGTTCCAAGCCGACCCGGTGAAGAATACTATCCCACGCTCGAGGTTGGGCCCACAACGGCCCGCACCGAAGCTTATCTAGCTCACAACGCTGTTCCCGTTCAATTTACAGGACAAGACTTCGATCAAGTCCAAGGGGGAAACTTTGTCACCAAAGTGATTTATCTCCCTGACCCTGAATACCAACAGTTGGCACTCGCAGCGATCGAAACACTTGTCAGTACGCGACTCGATCCCGGTGTCGACCCTATTCAGGAAGCAGACCGTCGTGGTTCTATCTTGGCGATCGTGCGACTAGGGAACAAAATCCTCGAGGGTCCCGGGATGCTCGGACCAGGGTTTGACCCCAATTGTCCGATTGGAGCCAATAGTGTCATTCGACAGGTGCAATATGAGGAGACGCTGGGAGGGGGCATGGAAATGCTTGCCGGTTCACAGGGCTTTCCGATACCGGAACGCGGCTTCCCGATCGTCCAAGGTGGTCTCGGAATGACACCTCCGCATCTGGCTGGAGTCACGGCTCCCCAATACGGTATGCCGATTACGGGAACTCCGATTGGTCTGCCCGGTCCTCCCCACATTCCGCTCGGCGTTCCAGCAGGACTGCAATCGCATACCGTGAAAAACTGGACTCGGGTCCGTATGCCTGAACCCACAAAAAGGGTCCATATTAACGTCGAACAGAAACCGGGATACAGCTATCCACAGCCGGCCAGTCGCGTTCGGATTGTGGAACAAGCCTCCCGAGATCACAAGCATGCATTCCGGCAACCACCGCGTGATCGCTACCAGTGGATGGGCGCATTGTGTCCTTGGTAGTGAGGACAGGTAACTCTTCGTTGACAACTGATTTCCGAAGGGGGGGCGACCTTCGCAATAAAAATATCCAAGACAATGGTCCATTCGCTCCGCTTTTTCGCAGTTTCCAGCAGACTCCGTAGGTCTTCTTTTTTGATCGGCGGACTTGTTGTAGCCCTGGTAAACTGTCTGTGTTTCGTCTCGTTGGGCGAGGCACAGCAGATACACTATCGCCACCGAGGTGATATGCCACCGGGAGCGATTGGGCAATGGCAACTGCAGCGGGGTGGACCATTGCCTGGATATTTTCAACCTACGGAAGTCATAGTTCCGCAGGGTTCTAAGGTTTCGCTGGCAGTCGGCCTACAATTCGACCAGGCAGAAACAAATCGGCGTCGTGCGGGTTTTCTGATCGGTCAGGTTTATCGACTCAAAGTCACGCACATCCCGCTTTATGACGGCGTTGAGATTTTTCCGACGATCGAATTGATCGATCGGACCTACCCTCCTCCGGACCGCAGCCTCGAGTTTCCCATTCCTATTCAAATCACACGCGATGACCTGCGAGAAGCCGTTCAGGGAAGAATGGTAACCCGTGTGATTTACGTTGAAGACCCGGCACATGCACTGCCGGCAACAAAGCAACCTCGTCAATTGCTCGGTTTTGACGTTCGCCAAGGAGAGGATCCTTTAAAGGTGGCCGATTCGCTGGGAAGACCGGTTGCCATTTTGCGACTTGGGGCCCGCGTGCCAGGACCCCATGGACCAACCCCGCAATTCCTTTACGGAGGTCCTGTTTGGAAACCACTTCCACGAATCCGCGGCGCAGTGAACGAGATTGAAATCAAGGCAGCGAGCCCATCACCGACCTCTGATCCTCAGCTTGCCCATGGGAGAAAACCATGAGTCGCTGCTCCCGTATGGCCACATGCTGGAAAGCCGCTGTCATTCTGGCTGGTATCTTGATTCTCTGTTCGTGCCGCGCGGGGCCGCCCGCTGAGCGTGCTGTCACTGGGGACATCATTTCTGCTGGGGGTCCCTACACAACTGGGGATCTTC
>JAUWIQ010000111.1 GCA_030605285.1 Planctomycetota bacterium | reverse complement strand
CCTTTATTGTTGAGGGTGCGAGAAGAATGCGTACATTAATCGATGATCTGCGGACATATTCCCGGGTAACCACTAAAAAGAAACCGATTGAACCTGTTGGCTGCCAAGCGATTGTAGATGCCGCCGTCAAGAACTTGGAAATAGAAATTATAGAGAGCCGAGCCGAGATCGCTGTGGAGGACATGCCTGCGGTCATTGCGGACAAAACGCAGTTGATCCAGCTTTTCCAAAATCTAATCGGCAACGCGATAAAATACCGGGATCAACGGGAACCCAGAATTCGTGTGGTAGCTGAAAGAGGAGAGTGTGAATGGGTCGTGTCGATTTGCGATAATGGCATCGGTTTTGACCCCGCCGATGCAGATAGGATATTCGAGATTCTTCATAGATTGCATGCGGACGAAACACAGTATACGGGAACTGGCATTGGCTTAGCTGTCTGTAAGCGGATCGTGGAGCGGCACCAGGGAAGAATTTGGGCGAAATCGATACCCGGAGAAGGAAGTTCCTTTATTTTTACGTTGCCGTTTGATCCAGGCGAATAGCCTAGCGAGTCGTGATTGCCCATTTCCCGCCCGCACAGCGACAATTTTTCAGAGTGATTATCTTACTTCCCCTTTGCGCTCCAAAAACCTTCATGCTACAGTAAGCGGTTCAGCAGAAACTCCCAGCGTGTTGTGTTGGCGAGAATACTATCTCGATGGGTAGACGCAATCGATGAAACTCACCGTAAAACTCATCCTGGTTTTTGTCCTCACGATAATCGTTGTCACATCGCTGTATGCTTTTATTGCGATCGATCGTATAGAAGAGCAGTTTCTTCGTGACGCCGCTTCCGATGCCAAGCGAATTGGCGCTGCGATCGAGGAAAGGATAACGCTTATCTGGGGTGAGGATGGCGAAGAAGGTGTGCTTCGGGAGATTCGGAATGTCAGTGGCAAAGAAACAGAAATGCGGGTGAGTTGGGTTTGGCTTCAACGCCATAACGCATACCCCAAGAGCGATGGCCGCCACACCCACTATCGGACCATTCAAATCGACAGCACCCGTTCCGGTGCCCTCCAAATGTCCGCTTCGGCAATTGCGATTGCCAGATTAGAAGAGGATAAATGGCAAGCGATCTATGATGTGCTACTTTTGTCTGTCGCGATGGTGCTCGTTTCTGGGATGACAGTTGCTTTATTTGGAAACCGCATTGTAGGACAGCCACTCAAACAGTTGATCGAAAAGACGCGGCGAATTGGTCACGGTGATCTTGTGGGCTCCCTGCAGTTGCAAACTCGAGACGAATTGGGAGAATTGGCCGAGAGTCTTAATGTCATGTGCCGGCGATTGGGCGCTTCCCAAGAGCAACTTCAGGAGGAGGCAACTGCTCGGTTAGCTGCGGTGGATCAACTTCGGCACGCAGATCGCTTGCGGACAGTGGGCCGCTTAGCGTCAGGTCTGGCCC
The DNA here is from genome assembly GCA_030605285.1 of Planctomycetota bacterium. The sequence continues at coordinate 5,267 of JAUWIQ010000111.1, read as the reverse complement.
ACGAATTGGGGACGCCACTCAATGTGGTTTCCGGGCGGGCGAGTTTGATTGCCTCGAGAAAACTTTCGGGCGACGAAATCGTAGATAGTGCCGAAACGATTCGTACAGAATCGAATCGCATGATCACAATCATACGGCAGCTTCTCGACTTTGCACGTCGCAGTAAACCTCAACCAAAAGCGACCAATCTGCGACAAGTCATTTTTGGGACATTCGATTTACTGAGGGCGATCGCGGAGAAAAATAACGTCCAATTGACGCTCGATTGTGAGGGAGAAGAATTTCCGATTCAGCTCGATGTAGAGCAACTCCAACAGGTGCTGTCGAATTTGATTGTCAATGCGATTCAATCCATGGCTGCTGGGGGTACGGTTCGAGTAGGATTGTATAAAGATTCGACAATAAAGCGCAGCGATGGGATAGAACAGGCTGGCCCGTATTATTGTTTAACGGTCACCGATGAGGGTGTGGGTATTTTGCCGGAAGATCTTGAACATGTGTTCGAGCCATTTTTCACCACTAAAAAAGTTGGCGAGGGAACCGGGTTAGGACTCTCGATATCGTATGGGATTGTTCAGGAACACGGAGGCTGGCTTGATGTTCGTAGTGAAGTGGGGCGTGGTAGTTGCTTTTCGGTTTATTTGCCCATGGAGGCTAAGGTGTGCCAGGACGCGTCTTGATTGTCGATGACGAGCAGAGCATGTGCGAATTGCTAGAGGTAGATTTGCGCATGCGTGATTTCAAAACGGCATGGTTTATATCGGCCGATGAGGCATTTCAGGCGCTCAGCAAGGAATCCTTTGATGTGGTGCTGACCGACCTCAACATGCCTGGTGGCGGGGGCATCGATCTCTGCGAACGCATTGTGGCCAATCGCCCGGATATCCCGGTGATCGTCATGACGGCTTTCGGTAGTCTGGAGACAGCCATCGCCGCGATCCGGGCCGGCGCCTACGATTTTGTCACCAAGCCAATAGAGATGAACCTGCTGGGAGTCAGCTTAGAACGTGCAGTCCAGCATCGCAATCTGCAGGAGAAGGTCAAACTACTAAGCGCGACGGTGGCTCGCAGTCAGCGTTTTGGAGATATCCTGGGAAGCAGCACGCCGATGCAGGAATTGTTTGATCAGTTAGCGCGTTTTGCAGATTCAGAAACTGCGGTTCTGATTACGGGGGAGAGTGGTACGGGCAAGGAACTCGTGGCGCGCGCCATTCACCGTCAGAGTCGTCGAGCAGAGAAACCCTTTGTCGCCATCAATTGTGCGGCGTTGCCGGATGCGCTCTTAGAAAGCGAGCTGTTTGGCCATGCTGCCGGTGCGTTCACTGATGCACGTGGGGATCGCAAAGGGCTGTTTCTCCAGGCGGAGGGGGGTACGTTACTCTTGGATGAAATTGGAGAACTCCCGTTAGCCATGCAGCCTAAATTACTTCGAGCCCTAGAAGAAAATCGGATTCGCCCGGTTGGTAGTGATCAGGAGATACCTTTTGATGCCCGTATTCTCACCGCCACAAATCGAGATCTCGAAACAGCGGTCGAGGAGGGTCGATTCCGTGAAGACCTATTTTTTCGTGTGAATGTCATTCAATGTGACCTGCCGTCGCTGCGGGCACGCGGGACCGACATTCTGCTCTTGGCACAACATTTTTTGGAGATATTTGCTTCCCGGGCGGAAAAACAAGTTACTGACATTTCCAAAGCGGTCGCAGAAAAACTACTCAGCTACGCTTGGCCAGGGAATGTCCGTGAATTGCGGAATGTCATTGAGCGGGCGGTTGCCTTGACGAGATACGACCGCCTGGGAGTGGAGGATCTGCCTGAAAAGATCTGTAATTACCGTAGTTCGCAGGTTTTCATTGGTGGGGATGACCCGACTGAACTAGTGGCTCTCGAAGAAATAGAACGTCGCTACATTCTACATGTGCTCCAGTCCGTCGGAGGCAACAAAACATTGGCCTCCCGAATTCTTGGCTTGGATAGAAAAACTCTCTATCGCAAGCTTCGACATGATAAGCCATTAAGAGACGGTAATTCGGACGACCCTGATTCTGAGGACTCGGCCACAAACGCCTCATAGCAGTCAGCATAAAGACTTAGCAACGGGGCAGCTTTCCACGGTGGGGCATTCTGCCGCGCACCGTTCGCACAATTCTCTTGGGCACCCGTTTGCACATCATCTTGTAGCCAAACACCTTGTGCGTTCTCAAAGATATCTTTTCCATTCGGCACAGCCCTTGCTTGTTTAGGAATGTCGAAAGGGGACCAACGTTCAGAAAAGTTGGTCGGTATGTCTGTTTATTCGGTGTGTCCTTAGAGGGACAAGGAGATGAGGTGCCATGTCTTCTTCAGTACTATTAGATCGCAATGACCAACTGTCCGGTAACCGAAAAATCAGGATGACCGATGAGCAGTTGCTGTTGTCCTACCGGGAGACCGGCAATCAGGCTCAGTTTGCCGAGCTAGTCGCTCGCTACCGAGAGCCCTTGATGTACTTTCTCAAAAGGAGAATCGGTAACACATCGATCGCCGAGGATGTTCTCCAAGCGACATTCATGCAATTGCATATCAAGTGTGAGCAGTTTCAGGAAGGTCGCCAAGTCAAGCCATGGTTGTACCGGATTGCTATCAATCAAGCGATCGACAGTAATCGGCGCAACCGGCGACACGAGATGACCAGTTTAAATCAGTCCGGAAATGAGCAGGATGGGCAGCGATGCGAATTGGTGGATCTTGTTCATGGCGATGGGCCCCAACCGGCAGAAGTACTCCAGCAGTTGGAACGAAGTGAATCGGTCCGCGAGGCGGTCTCCAAATTACCGTTGCAACTGCAGACGATTGTGTCGCTGGTATTTTTTCAGGGCCTCAAGTATCGAGAGGCCGCTGAAGCACTTTCGATTCCGATTGGCACACTCAAGAGCCGTATGCATACCGCTCTGATTCAATTGCGATCGGCTTGGCCCGAGTTGCATTTTTCAGAAGCGGCATAAGCGGCATAAACCAGGTTGACAAATAACTGTTTACGAAAGACTCGCAATACGGAGTTTTCTGAATATGAAAAGCGCCACCAGGAATACCCAGTTTTCTGAAACATCCGCCGAGGGGACCAAGCCGTTGGGTCCGCAGCGTGCGTCGGAGACAAAAACACAATATCGTTCAACCGCGGAGGATAACCCAGTTCGGTTGTATCTCGTCCAGATGAGTGCTTTTCCAATGCTCAGCCGCGATGAGGAATTGGCCGCTGCCCGAATGATTGATGTTTCCCGCACAAAATATCGTCGTGAAATGCTCTCCAGCTATTATATCATTCGAGGCGCTATGAAAATACTCGAAAGTGTCGAGCGGGGCGAACTGCGGGTTGACCGGACACTTGACTTTTCGGTTTCGGATGTAGCAAAACGCAAACACATTGAATATTACATGGAGCCTAATCTTAAGACACTTCGCAAGCTCACTAATGAAATGCCGGCAGATTTTATGACCGCAGTCGACCGCAAGTCAATTTGCCGTAATGCATGGCGTCGACTCTCGAGGCGTCGCGTAAAAGCGATGCGACTTATTGAAGAACTGAAAATCCGGATCGAACGGCTAGAACCGCTACTCAACGAATTGGAAAGCATCAGTCAGGAGATGAAAAAGGTCAAACACAGGATCGACCTGGAGCGCGCTAACGGATATGAGGGACCCATCTCAGAAAGCCATACTGAGGTCTGTCGATTGATGCGATGTACGCTCGAATCACCCGCGACGCTCAAGCGACGGTTGGAAAAGATCACTCGACATCAGCACGATTACAACCAGGCGAAACGAATTTTGGTGGCGGGTAATCTTCGGCTGGTGGTTTCGGTTGCCAAGAAATACTGCAATCGGGGGTTGAGCATCATGGATCTAATCCAGGAGGGAAATTCTGGACTGATCCGTGCTGCGGAAAAGTTTGAACACAGGAGAGGCTATAAATTTTCAACCTATGCGGTGTGGTGGATCAAACAAGCAATCACTCGGGCCATTGCCGATCAGAGCCGTACAATTCGAGTCCCAGTGCATGCGATTGGAAAAATGCGGATGATTCAAGATAGTGTGTCGGTTCTCGTTCAGCAGCTAGGCCGTGAACCTAGTCTTGAAGAGACGGCGGAAGCCACAAAACTTAATGTCAGGGATGTTAAATCCCTGATAAGAATGCGACAGCCTCCATTGTCCCTCGACCACCCTAACGGACTATCGGACGAATTACGATTTGGAGAGGCGATCCAAGATACCCGAGGTATTGATCAGCTAGATTCTCTGCACCATGACCACCTGCGGGAGCGACTCGATAGTGCCATGCGGGTTTTGGATGTCCGTGAGCGGAAAATTCTGCGATTGCGATATGGCTTAGCAGATGGAACATCAAAAACTTTGGACGAGGTTGGCAAGATATTTTCCGTCTCACGAGAACGTATCCGACAGATTGAGTGTCGTGCCATGGAGAAGCTAAAGGCGCCAGAACAATCGAGTCGCTTACGGAGTTTTATCAACCTGGATCACGTATCGGCTACCGCCTAGGAGTGCCCCGATGATATCGCTCGATAAGGGTGAAAATTGTGGCATTGAAGGATGGAACGAGCATTTCAAAAAGTTTGTCCAACGACCGTTTGGAAGAATCCATCGCAGACGAATATTTGTCGCTGAGTTCGATTATGAACTCCTGGCCTTGCGGGGACACGATCTGGAGCGTGCCGGATACGAAGTCATTACTTGTCACGATACAAAAAATATCATGGGTTTGTTGCAATGGATGATAGCCGGTAAAAGCGACCGTTCTCCCATCGATCTGATAATTTGTGACGTTAATCTATTAAACCATACCGCGATCGAAAAGATTGTCAGCCAGCAGCGTTGCCACCGCTTTCCACCATTGATTCTGATCACCGCGTTTGCCAATTCGGTAGCGCTGGCGAAAACTGCGAGTTTAAAAATCAATAGCACGTTTGACAAAGCGTACGATCCACAGCACGAATTGGCAGTCGTCCGCAGTTTGGCGCCCTATCCCACGCTCCGAGAAACCTCAGGCAAGGCAATCTCCTCTGTTGCGAGTCTGTAAAGCCTTCCACCAAATTGTAGAACAAGCTTGGCAGGAGGACTTCTTGCTGCTGCTAATCAGGCGGGCACCCGATCTCGAAGATAAAGCCGCTTGCGGGCGCTCAGATTTCAATATTCTCCGCTGGCAAAAAGACACGGCTCATCAGCCCCTCGGCAGTTGACCGGCCCCTCCAGGCCTGCTCCGTAAAGGCAGT
>JAUWIQ010000154.1 GCA_030605285.1 Planctomycetota bacterium | reverse complement strand
AGGATGTTTTATGGAGCCATTTGGTCGACCGTCGGCTCTTGATGCAGCGAATCGAAGAGGCCGACAAGGAGCGAATCAAGCCTGGAATTACCAATGAGTCTGAATTCAAAAAAAATCGTTCTCGGTTGGTACATGAGGCAGAAGTAATTGCAGCACTCGCTGAAATCATTCAGCGAGCAGAGTACGAATTCTATGACGACGACGATTATCTCGCCTATTGTAAACAACTGCAGCAACAGGCCCGCCAACTCGCCTTGGCGGTGCGGAAAAACAATCTTACGGAGGTTCAGCGACACTACGGTGAGATCACCAAGACGTGCAGCGCATGCCATGAGGGCTATAAATAGTGATGCAAGAGCAGCCTGCTCGGCAGGTTGCTGCGAGGGGGCTGAGAGGGGATTGAACCGGTTTTCACGAGCTCGCAGAGAGGTCCTTGGCCAGGGGTACGCGGCGTAGCGGATTGGTGGGTCTCTTTCCACCTGCAAATCCCACTAGTATATTAAAAGTGGGTGAAATGAGCGTGCACTTATTGTTGCCAGCAGCCGATCTTCACCTCATTTTTTGGTTCGACACAGTGGTTTGTTGAGAAAAGGCCGCTAAGAAATATTCAACGAGGACGATACCGTCGCTGCGCGAATATCGTCGCAATATTGAATAAAACCGGTTATGGGAATTCGCTTTCTTTGCCCTCAGGGGCACAAGCTGAACGTCAAATCTTTCCTGGCAGGCAAGACGGGATTTTGTCCTCATTGCAAGGCCCGGGTCGAGATACCGCTCACTTCCACGCGGTCCAGCAGCAAACAGGCTGCCGCAGAAGAAGAGGTCATCCCGCTGGCACAGCCGGTTGCTGAGCCCCATGCGGGAGCCCCCGTTGCCTGGGGAGTGGGCTATCCCGAACTGAGGGATCTCCCTGTTCGGCCAATCGCCGAAAATCCAACGAGTACAGTTTCCCTGCAGTCGCCAAGTGCTGAGAGTTTGCCGGGGATGGCCAATCCCACCGGCGAAGGAGCCCGGGAGCAATGGTGGGTTTTGTCCAAGAACGGACAGCAATACGGTCCGGCGACGCAGGAAATTATCCGCCAGTGGATTGGTGAGGGCCGTGTTGTTGCGGAGACGCTTATCCGTCGCGAGGATCATCCCGATTGGCAACGGGCAGAGGACAACTTTAGGGAACTTTTCACATCGCACGATCCCAATTAGGCGGATCCGCACGAACAAGTGTGTCATGAATATCCAGCAATTCTTAGATCACCACGCCCTTGTATCCAATCCGTTTGTGGAAGAAGACGCACAGACGGATCGGGTTTTTAAAGAATACTGCCTGACCGAGATTTTTCATCCCGCCTGGGACAAAATCTACGGAAATCCTCTGGAACCATCCACCTCGCTGGTTTTCGGTGAAAAAGGATCGGGAAAGACTGCGATCCGATTACAAATTTTAGAACACATCAATCAATTTAATCGGGAACACGCCGGTCAGCGGGTTTTTGTAATTAACTACGTAGACTTCAATCCCTTTTTGGATCGTTTTCGGGAAACCCTTCCGACCCGAAAGCGCAAGCCGGAGCGGATGCTGGCCGAATGGAAGCTCTGGACTCATATCGACGCGAGTCTCTCCCTGGGTGTTACCAGTCTCGTGGACCGAATTTTGGAGGTACCCCAGCCGACGGGAGTGGCCTCGCTGCTGGAGCCGAATTCGGTTCGTTCTCTGGATCGAAGTCAAGCGCGGGACATGTTGTTGTTGGCCGCTTGTTATGATCAATCGACTGCGGAGACATTCAAAGGTCGCTGGCATCGATTGCGCCGTAAATTGCGATTTCGCACCTTTTCCACCCTCTGGGATATCGCCCTCGGTATCGTGGTGACATGCTTGGTGTTTGGAATGATTTTCTGGCAAGGCTGGTGGGATACCCTCAGAACACCATGGCCTTATGCGATCATCGTTCTCAGTCTGTTGCCACGTTTGGCACGCATCTGGAAATGGTTTTGGCGGGCGCGCCAGGTCGCCAGACATCTGCGAACAGGCAATCGGCAAACTTGGCCATTGTGCAAAGTGTTGCTGAAATTTTCCGGAGCGGAACTCAGTGGTCAGCCGCTGCCTAATAAGGATCGCACCGACGATCGCTTTGAACTGTTCTGTAAACTGCAGGTAATTTTGCAGAGCCTTGGTTTTCCAGGAGTTTTGGTACTCGTAGACCGGGTCGATGAACCCCACCTGATCAACGGTCGAGCCGAATTCATGAAAGCATTTCTTTGGCCGCTGCTGGATAACAAGCTGCTCAAGCATCCGGGGCTTGGTTTCAAACTGTTGCTTCCCATCGAGGTAGAGCATTTCCTGGAGCGAGAAGATCGGGAGTTTTTTCAGCGTGCCCGCTTAGATAAGCAGAATATGATCCCCGCGCTCGAATGGACCGGAGAGGCTTTGTACGATGTGGCGGTCGCCCGCATCCGGGCCTGTGCCAAGGAGGGAAGCGAAGCAACCCTACGGGATTGGTTTGATAGTACTCTCAGCGAGCAACGCCTGATTGGAGCCTTTCGCAGCCTGCGAGTACCCCGCCATCTTTTCAAGTTCATGTATCGTTTGCTGATTGAACATGGCAATGCGCATACCGACGAAAGCCCGTCCTGGAAGATCAGTAGTGAGTTGTTCGAATCGGTTCTGGCGGTTTACCTCCGCGACCAGGATCAGGTGGATCGCGGCTTGCGTGCGGGTTAATCCGGGCTGGGGCGTTTGTAGCGAGGCGCGGGCAGCGCTGCCGGACTTACCCAGGGGCGGGTACTAGGAAAGCAGAATGGGGGCAGCCTATACTGCACTTACGGGTACTGGGGCCGCCACGAGAGAGACGGGCGGGGATAAAAAAAGAGAGCTCCTGTTCGCCGGGACAGGAGCTCTCAAAATAGGCTGTCCGGAGATCCAAATGGTTTGGAGGTCCGGAGACCCACAGCCGTAGGGTTGGTATCGGAGCGAACGATGCTCCAACTTTACCCGGCTCGGGATCTGGCCTGCCGAGACGATGAAATGGGAGCCCCGCGGAGGTCATCGACGGCATAAGCCATACCATTTAACATGCCCCTGAGAGTGATTCGCCACGGTATTTAGCAAATAAGAGAATGAGGAGATGGTGAGCGTGGTAGAAAAGCAACCTGCGAAACTCGCGCTCGAGGACGGCACCGTCTATACGGGATTCTCGTTCGGTGTCGAAGGCGAAGTGGATGGCGAGGTCTGTTTCAACACCTCAATGACCGGTTATCAGGAAATTCTTACGGATCCCAGTTATCGTGGGCAGATCGTCACGATGACCTATCCATTGATTGGAAATTACGGAGTGAACGAAGAGGACCAAGAAGGTCGTCAGCCTCAGCTGGCGGGTTTTGTAGTCCGGGAAAACAGCCGCAGACGCAGTAATTTCCGCTCCACAGAAGATCTGGCGGTCTACCTCAGGCAATGGGGTGTTGTGGCCATCGAAGGGGTGGACACCCGGGCCCTGGTACGGCACATCCGTTGTGAGGGTGCCATGAAAGGGGTCCTCTCCACAACGGATCTGGACAACGAAAGCCTGGTTGCCAAGGCCAAGGCAAGTCCCGGGCTGGTAGGGCGTGATTTGACGCGCGAAGTCATGCCGGAGGAGACCGTTTCCTGGAGCGATTCGCTCAGTCGTTGGTCGCGGCTGGAATCCGAGGATTCTCCGCGGAGAACAGCTACTGACGAAAACGCGCGACTGCATGTGGTGGCGATCGATTATGGCATGAAGTGGAACATCCCACGGCATCTAGTCAGCCGTGGTTTTCGCGTCACGATTGTCCCCGGGTCGGTTTCGGCCGCAGAGATCATGGAGCTAAATCCAGCTGGAATTTTTCTCTCCAATGGACCGGGTGACCCGCAACCGCTGACCGCTGCAGTGCAAACAATTCGTGATTTATTAGGGGAAAAACCAATTTTTGGGATCTGTCTTGGTCATCAATTGTTGTCACTCGCATGTGGGGCGGAGACCTTCAAGATGAAATTCGGCCATCGCGGGAGCAACCAACCCGTGCAGAATCTCGAGCAGGGCAGTGTGGAGATTACCGCACAAAATCATGGTTTTTCAGTTTCCGAAGAGAGCTTGCCTGAGGATCTCGAGGTGACACACCGCAACCTGAATGACGGTACGATCGAAGGAATCCGACACCGGCAATTCCCGGCCTTCAGCGTGCAGTACCATCCGGAGGCCTCCGCCGGGCCACACGACAGCGACTATCTGTTCGACCTTTTCGGCGAGTTGCTGGGCAAGTCGATCGTCCAGGCATAGCAACCGATCGCCTCCCGGCTCGGAGTCGCGCGGACTTTTGGATGCGAGGCTCTTAGATTCAGGGATCTAGATAGGTCATGAGACGGCCTCCCCATGGCTCGCTTGGCAGGGTGATCGGGTTCACGCCAACCGGACATGCCGGGACCCTTTAGTAACTGCTTATATGTCAAACTGTGAATTTGGGGTCGAGATTGCGGGTGGGGTCAACAGGGGGTTTTTGATGGAGTACAATGCTGGAGTAACCATGGGGAGCCCCATCGTAAGCCCCCGAGCATTTTGGAAGCGCATGGTGGTGCTTCTGTAACTAATTTGAGGAGAGCGTATCTGTTATGAACACGAAATGGATCTTGTTGCCGATGGTGTTGTTTGTTTTGGGACTGGTTGTGGTTCCTGCCGCCTGGTCGGCTGACGGCCAAGCCGATCTCGCCAATCCCGCCGAGGTAAGTGTACTCACAGTCGCGGCAGACACAGTCGCGGCGGACACAGTCGCGGCAGACACAGTCGCGGCAGACACAGTCGCGGCGGACGCAGCGGACGAAAAGACTGCTGCCGCGGAGTGCTGCGACAAGCCTTGCATTATCTATCGTCAACGTGGTCGTTGTCGCAAGGTCTGCTGTGGCTGCGATCCCCCCACCAAGACCACACTCAAAGTCGGTGACCCCTGTTGCTGCAAAACCTGCTACGACATTCCCATCTGCCTGCCCGCGTGTTGTAAAGGGGACCCTTGTGTCAAAGGTCGCTGTGGCATTTGTTGCAAGGGAGTCGTTGTTTACAAGTGGTGCTGTGGTTACAAGGTCAAGGTTGTGATCAAGAAGTGTGGCGATATTGTCGTTATCAGTTACCGCTGCTGAGCGATTAGTCATTGCAAAAAATTCAGGGTGCGAGAGAATCTGGTTTCTCTCGCACCCTTTTTTTGTTCCAGGTGATCCTGTAGAGAACGGAGTCGGGTGCAATTTCCGCTTGGCCAGGGCATGTCGAAACAACGTAAGAGAGCAAAGCGCAGATGGGTAGATGGCAATCAAGCTCCCCCATCGCCTGGAGTCCGGGCAGCCGTGGTTGCCTGGGTGATGTGTACTCTGACGGCATTCCTGGGCGAGTTGTCCGTCGGTCTGCTGGTGATTGTGATTAAGATTGCCTCGGCCCCCACTCCGCACCTGGGAGCCTTGGCGGTGATTCTGGCACTGGGGACCCTCTTGGCCGGCTTGATCGGTTTGGCCATCTTGCCGTTTGTGCTGCGGCTGGCAAAGGGTGCCATTCCCCGCCTGGCAATCGCTTTCTCGGTGGCAATATGCCTGTTGCCTGTGCTGTTCCTGCTTGGTCTTCT
>JAUWIQ010000477.1 GCA_030605285.1 Planctomycetota bacterium | reverse complement strand
TGGAAAGGATGTAGCCTAGGATCGCCTCCGGTGGAATCTGTTGACCTTGAATGGGGCGAGAATAGAAGCTGCTGCCGATCTCTCTCTTGGCGCATTCAGCAACGCGGTCCGGAGTTTCGTTGGCCGCCTTTTTGGCTGCTTTTCCGACCACGATCTCCTCGTCATCAAAAAGCACGACGCTCGGAGTCAGCAGATCGCCATGTAAATTACGGACAATCGCCGAGCGCCCTTGGGGATCGACTTTGGCCACCACGGAATAGGTGGTCCCCAGATCAATCCCAACTGCAATCGGTGTGCCCATGCTTTTGATACTAACGATCCAACTCTAAGTTCTCAAGGCGAAAACTTATGTGTCATGGATCGAGTTCCAGGCAACACCCGTGGTGGTTTTGTAGACGAATCCAAGTCCTAGTCCGCCGGTTCAAAGCTAATATGGCAATCCGGAAGCGACTGCAGAAAAACTTGGCCATAACTTTTGGTCTGAATGCGCGGATCGAGGATTACCACTGTCCCGTGATCCCGACGGGATCGAATGAGTCGACCAAATCCTTGTTTTAGCTTCAGTACTGCCTCCGGTAGCTGGTAATCACCAAAGGGATTTCCTCCTGCCGCTCGGATTGCTTCGAGCCGCGCTTCATGCACGGGGTCACTGGGTACTCGGAAGGGCAGTTTCGTGATAATCACATTCACCAGCGCATCACCCGGCACATCCACTCCTTGCCAGAAGCTGTCGGTGCCCAGCAACACACTCCTCGGTTCGCTTATGAAACGTTCAAGCATTTGGGTTCGTGGCAGGCCATCGGCCTGGTTGAGCAGGCCCAGTTGGCGCTCAGCTAGCCAGGGCATCAACTCCTCGGCGACTCGCCGCATTGTGGCATAACTCGTAAACAAGACGAATGCGTGTCCATCGGTTCGATCGACATAGCGGCGGATCAGGGGGACCAGCTTTGCTTCATATTCCTGCCTGGCGGAAGAGGGGTCGGGCATGCCGCCGATCAGAATAAGTTCTACTTGCCGCTGGTAGTCAAAAGGGCTACCCAGCCGAAGCTCGTGAGATTGGGTCAATCCTAGACGGGATTTAAAGAAATCAAATGAATGCTCGCGACCAACCGCCAGGGTGGCACTGGTGAGAACCACCGTGGGCACGCGGGCAAAGAGTTCACTACGCAAGGCGGGGCCGACATCGAGGGGAACGGCAGCAAGAGAAATCCTGGAGTTGCCACGTCGCGTTTCCGATGCTTCAATCCAATAAACGGCATTGGGAACTGCTCGCTGGCACCATTGTCCGAGGTTCGCGGAGAGAACCGTCAGTCGATCGGCAGCGGACGAAAAGTCCTGGCGCTGTGTCTCCTCGTTCAATGTGCTGCCGCATTGACGAATCTTTCTGGCGAGTTGATCAAGGATCGGGCTGAGTGCGTTGGGAAAGGGCTGTTGCTCATCCACGCGGCCATTTTCCCGCGCGTGATTTTTTAAATAGTCCTCGACCTGTTGGAAAAAATCTTCGGCCTGTTGGAGGCATTCTGCAACCGCAATTTGTGCCTCGCGCAGTTTGTAATGAACCAACAGCCCTTTGTTTGTGCGGTCGTTATATAATCGCTGCAGCACGTACCGGACCTGGCCTGAACTGACACTCACTCCGAGATGGTCGCTAGCGACCGCCTCAAGGCAGTGCGCTTCGTCAAAGATGGCGACATCACAATCGGGCAACAGACTGACCCCCGCCCGACGCAGGGCCAGATCTCTAAAAAACAGGGCATGATTTACCACCAATATTTGTGCGTGGTCTACTCGTCGCCGAGCCTTATAGTAGAAGCAGACATCAAAAGTCGGGCAGTTGCGGCCCATGCAGTTGCTGCTGTCGCTGGCGACTTCGTCCCAGACGCCGGCTTGCGGTCGATAATCGAGATCTGATTTCGAGCCGTCGGTCGTATCTTGGCTCCACTGCTGTAACTTGCCGAGTTGGTCAAATTCCTGTTCGCCGTGAAAAAGGGATCCCGCGCGTTTGCGGGCATTTTCCAGACGCCGCAGACTCAGGTAGTTGCTGCGGCCCTTGACCAACACTGCGGTAAATTCGCGCGGAATCACGCTGTTGAGTAGCGGCAGGTCTTTTTGCATTAACTGTTCCTGCAGGCTAATCGTATGGGTCGAGATGATGATCCGCTTCGCAGACGCCCGCGGCGACTCGCTATCGCGAAGTTCGTTTGCGCCAGCCTCGGCGTCGCTGGCCGTTGCCGCAAGGATGGCGGGAACCAGGTACCCAAAACTCTTGCCGACCCCCGTCCCCGCTTCAACAATCAGATGGTTTTCGTCACCAATCGCCTGCTGCACCGCATGAGCCATTTCCAATTGCTCGGGTCGCTCTTCATAGTTCTCCAGACGCGCGGCGATGCGTCCGGTCGGGCCGAGGATATTGTCAACGGTCAGCATGCAATTTTCTGGGATAGGGATGGGCAAACAGTCGAGAACCCCAAGTTAGCAGATGCTGCCACTCTCCCGATAGTTGGGGCTTCGTACTGCAGTGAGGCAATCACGCACGAATTGTTTTACTGGCTAGTCGGCAGGATTGCGGTTTGATACGATGATCGCGCTGGCAGGATGTGGTAAAAATACGCGAGCGCAACCCCACCGGACATAAACCGTCATGCCGA
>JAUWIQ010000020.1 GCA_030605285.1 Planctomycetota bacterium | reverse complement strand
GTAGTGTTTCACTTATCGTCAAATGCGGCTTGCAGCGTTCGGCTAAAATAGTCCGAATATTCAGTTATTACTTGCCAGCGGTGCTAGTGCTGTCTAGCAGTCTCAGCTCGATAGACTTAAAAACAAAATGATTGCCGGACTGGTTTGTTTTTTCCCGGGCCTCGCTCATTGTTCCGCTCATTGTTCCGCTCATTGTTCCAAAGAGGTGGAGCAGGTGTCGTAGCTTGGCCTACGTCGCAGGGGCCACCGCAGCTGCTACGCCACGAGGAAGAAGGGTGCCAGGGAGGCCTTACCCAGTTTTCGGGGGAGGGGGAAAATGGATCCTTGCGGCTTGATTCCGCGTCCCGCATTTCGGTTTGCCTGCTAGGGTAACATTTCCTAGAGTGACATCCTTAGGATCACACAAAAGAGTGGCGTCGATGCCCGTGGCGACTTGGATTTTGAAATGCAGAAGAAGGGGCACTCGGATAGCAAGAACGAGATGCGGGGCCGTGACTGGCCAGGGCTAGACCTCATGTGCTAAACTGCGCTGCCGTTAACACAGAAAAATCCAAAGATTATCAGAATACAAATCGGAGAAAACTGGTCATGATGGACGTAAAAATTGAACAGGCCTTAAACGCACAAATTAATTTAGAATTCTCTGCTTCTTACTCTTATTTGGCGATGGCCCTGTATATGGATGCAAAGCATTTGAGCGGATTTGCTTCATGGATGATCAAACAGAGTGACGAGGAGAGAGCCCACGGGCGTCGACTATTGCGGTACATGTTAGATCGGAGCGGTAATGTCGAGCTGGAATCGGTTCCCAAGCCTCAAGTTGAGTATGGGTCAATCAATGAGGTATTTGAGATGTCGCTCGAGCAAGAAAAAAGCAATACCGTGTCGATCAACAAGCTCTATGCCTTGGCTAGGGACTTAAATGACTATGCAACCCAAGCACACTTGCAATGGTTCCTCGACGAACAGGTGGAGGAAGAAAAGTCAATTCTTGATATTTTAGGTCGTTTAGAATTGGCAGGCGATGATAAGACAGCGCTGCTGATTCTTGATGAATACTTGGGAAGTCGATCCCCTGAGGGAATCAATACGATCTCCATCACGGACCGTTAAGTGGAATGAACGATTTTGAAAAGCGTTTAGAAAGAGCCATTGTTCGTGGGCAGCGAACACGTCAGGCTAAAAATCAGCAAGCGATTGAAAAAGCCTTGACGGAGGAAGAGCTGCGGCGCGTACACAACAAATTTCGCCTGGAGTTGTCCGAATATATTGATCAATGTCTCTCGCGTTTACCGCAGTACCTCCCCGGATTTGTCTGCCAAAGTATCGTCGGGGATCAGGGTTGGGGATCGAGTTGCAGTCGGGACGATGTCGGTTTGGATGGAGAGGGGAATCGCACAAATTTGTTCAGTCGTTTGGAGATTTTGGTGCGGCCTTTTGGGGCACACCATGTTCTGGACCTCGCAGCAAAAGGAACAGTGCGAAATAAAGAAGTTTATAGTCGCAGCCACTATCAGTTGCTCACCGATGTTGTGCACGAAGATTTTCAAGAATTTGTGGACCAGTGGGTCCCCGAATATGCAGAACTATTTGCTGCCAGCTAGCGTTGCTGTAATCGACATCCCGCGAAATACAGGCTCTTCTAGGGAGTCGGTCCCTGCAAAAGTATTTTTTCCCGACAGGGAAAAATCAGCCTTGACGCTGCCCAGAGATTGCCATATTCTCCCGCCGCGTTTGGCGCCAAGGCGCATCGCCACGAATTAATTCTTAGCAAAAGAAAAGCGGGTTCTGAATGTTTACTGTAGGGCGGGCTACTGGAAGCCCCATTGCAACGAAGATGCGAGACCCGAGTCCAATGAAATAAATCGATCACTTTGCCTGGCTGGATGCCAAAGTGTATTTAGCAGCGGAGTGTGAAGAATCCAATCGCTCCCGGATATTGGTGAAAATGAGTCCTTAGCCCCCCTGGGACCCGAACACCAATTCCGGGGGCTTTTTTATTGCCCCTGGGGCAGGTCGCTGGCAAGAACACTCCTCTACCGTCTCGAGGTGAAACGGTAGAAATTGGCCAACGTTAGAAATCAGCCAGAGCGACATCGGCAAAGTTTTCGATTCTCTCTCCTTTAGCAATCACGGTAATCCCGCTCTCGGTTACTGTGAAACCTCGGTTGCGATCGTGCTGCTGGTCGTAACCTATCACCGTCTCGGGAGGAATTTGTACACCCTTGTCGATAATTGCTCGACAGATCTTTGAATGCCGCCCGATATCAACCCCCTCAAAAAGGATCGAATCTTGGACTTCCGCGAAGCTGTTGATCCGGGTGTTAGGTCCCACGATCGACCGCTGCACACGGCCTCCTGAAACGATAGCGCCTGCACAGACAATGCTGTCCAGTGCTTGACCGCAACGACCCTCCTCGCTCGTTTCAGAAAATATGAACTTAGGGGGCGGTAGGTTGGGCTGGTAGGTACGGATTGGCCAGTCGTTGTCGTACATATTTAATAGTGGGTCGACGGCAATCAAATCCATGTTGGCTTCATAGTAGGCATCTAGCGTACCGACATCTCGCCAGTAGGCACTGACTTTTTTATTTTCGTCGCGGAATGGAAAAGCGAATACCCGATGGGAATCGATGATCGCGGGGATAATATCACGTCCAAAATCATGGGCACTATCATTTTTAGTTGCATCTTGGCAGAGTTGCTCAAACAGGAAACGGACATCAAAGACATAAATCCCCATCGATACCAAGGCATGTTCCGGATCATCGGGGATCGACCGGGGCTGATCGGGCTTTTCTTCAAAGCCAATAACCTGGCTATTGGCATCAATCTCCATGACACCAAAGTTTTGCGCGAATGTACGATCTACGTGCAAGGCACCAATGGTGAGATCCGCGTTGTTCTGTTGGTGGTACGCGACCATTTTCCGATAGTTCATTTTGTAGATATGATCCCCCGCAAGAATCACGATGCACTCTGGCCGGAACTTTTCGATTGCATAGATATTCTGGTAGACTGCGTCTGCGGTGCCTTGATACCAATGTTCATCAATTCGCTGTTGTGGCGGCACCACATGGATTGCCTCACCAAGCTGGTTGACGAATAAGTTCCGCCAGCCCTGGCTGATATGGCGGTCAAGGCTAAATGCCTTGTATTGGGTGAGCACCAAAATGTTGCGAATGCCGCTGTTGATTGTGTTCGAAAGCGCAAAATCAATAATTCGGTAGCTGCCTCCAAAGGGCACCGCAGGTTTGGCCCGGTCGCGCGTGAGTGGATCGAGACGAGAACCTTTGCCACCAGCAAGAATTACGGCGAGCGCGTTCTGCATGCCTGTTTCCTTTCATTGCCGCGGCAACCCCTTTTAACCAGGCTCGCTGGTTCCCGGCCAGGCCGCCACGCTGCTATTTTATGCTGCTATTTTATGCTGCTATTTTATAACGTGCTGCCCGCTGATTATAGCCCGATCGATCCTTGTTCTGCCAAGGAGGGATGGCAGGGAACAGCGATGGCCGCGTCAGCGATCAACCCATTCACGATACCATAGTTCCAGCATCAACAGTGCCCAGAGGCGGTCGCTATGATCGCGGCGGCTAGTGCAGTGGTCGTTGAGCAACTTCCGGATTGCCTCTCTGCGGAACATCCCACGCTCAATACAGGTGTTATGCAGCAGAATATCCTCTGCCATCCCTTGCAGTTCTTTGCGAAACCAGCAATCAAGCGGTACGCTAAACCCCTTTTTTGGCCGCCGGAAGACCTCACCCGGTAACAGGTCCCCAAAGGTCTCTCTGAGAATTTGTTTGCCACGACCGCGGCGGAATTTAAGCTCGGTAGGCATCGCCATAGCAAGTTCAACCACCTGATGGTCGAGGAATGGTTGTCGACATTCGAGGGAATGGGCCATGGTGGCGATATCAACCTTGGTCAGCAGATCGCAGGGCAGGTACGTTTGCAGGTCCGTCGTGGCCGCAGTCGTGACGGCATCACGATCGGACACGCCCCGCCACGCTTGGCTGAGGAAGGCTGCAGGTTGCGAATCGTGCAGCTGCAGCAAAAAATCTTCCGTGTAGAGAGAATTTTTGGAGAGTTCGTCGAAAATCGAGATCCAGTCGAGGTAGCGGAGGTCCGGCCTGAGGCCTAACGATCTCGTGAAGCGGCAAAACCGTTGTGTGGAACCTCCCCTCCTCGAGTACGGAATAAACTGCCAGAACCGTCCCGCAGCCAGTTTGCGTAAAGCTCTGGGCAGCCGATCGATCCCTGCTGCAAGTTGCACGGCTCGATATCGTGGGTAGCCTAAAAAGAGTTCGTCACCCCCGTCGCCCGAGAGTGCGACTGTGACATGCTGACGGGTCTTTTCGGCCAAGTACCAGGTTGGAATTGCCGAACTGTCTCCAAACGGTTCGTCGTAATGCCATGCGAGGCTTTCCACAATTTCGGTTGCATCGGCACCCACTTCCAGGACATGGTGCTCCGTACCCAGGTGCTCGCTTACTCGGACTGCGTAGGCCGTTTCGTCGTACTGGGGAAACTCGAATCCTACCGAGAACGTCTGTACCCGCTGGGAGGAGACCTCTCGCATCAGGGCAACAAGGATAGACGAATCGATTCCCCCGGAAAGGAAGGCACCCAGCGGAACCTCGCTCTGCAGGCGGTATTCGACTGCTTGGGTCAGGGTACTGCGGAGCTGTCTGTGAAAGTCGCGTGGTGCGGAAGCCTGGTTTTCATTAGGGCTCCAATAGCGCTCTATCGTTAGCTCGTCGTTCGCATAGATTGCGAGGTGTGCCGGGGGAAGTTTTTCGATGCCTTCCCAGATTGTTCCAGGGTGGGGTATGTACTGGTAGGTCAGAAATTGATCCACCGCAGTGGCCCGGACTTTTCGCGACAGACCGGGCACTTCCAGCAGGCTCTTGATTTCACTGGCAAACAACAACCTACCCGGTTCGCGGCTGTAGACCAGCGGCTTTTGACCAAGTCGGTCCCGCGCCAGAATAAGCCGGTTGCGGGGAATATCCCAGATCGCAATCGCGAACATGCCGTTTAGATGGTGGACAAAGTCGAGTCCTTGCTCTTCATACAAATGGACCAGGGATTCCGTATCGCAATGCGTACGAAACGTATGTCCTGTGGCAATTAATTGGCGGCGCAGGTCACGGTGATTGTAAATCTCGCCATTGAAGACGACCCATATCGAGCCATCTTCATTACTGACAGGCTGATGTCCCGCGGGGACATCAATAATGGCGAGACGTCGGACGCCCAGCGCGGTTCGAGACGGACTTGTCGATACTGGGCAAGAGGTCGTCGCACTGAGGTAGGTTCCCAGATCGTCCGGTCCCCGATGGGTGAGAACACCAACCATTCGATCAAGCGTGGTTTGGTCGAGTGCGAGTCGCCCATCGCTCCACGTGCCGCCAGCAATTCCACACATCAGTACTCATTCAGCTGGGTACAACGAATGCCATTGCAGAAAAAAGAGTTGCGTAATCTGCCGGCGGGGATTCCTATTCTAATCGTTTCTACATGGCAGGCGTAGCTCATTGCAGCAGTTGGCGATAAATTGCCGCATGCCGCTGCACCAGGGTTTCCACAGAGTGTTGGCCTTTCAATGCCGTCCGCCCCGCTTCCCCCATGCTGCGCGCTTTTTCACTGTGATCAAGCAATTGGTTGGTCCAAGATGCCAAGGCGGCTCGATCGCCAACCGGAAACAAATACCCTGTTTTTTCGTGAACTACCAAATCACGGTTGCCCGGTATGTCGGTGGCCACGACTGGAATACCCGCTGCCATCGCTTCTAGGATGACGTTAGGAAATCCTTCGTACGCGCTAGCCAGCCAGAGTACATCCAGGTGCTCTAGGATTTGATCGATATCGTTGCGGTGTCCCAAAAAATGCACGCGATCCCGAATTTCGACATGGTCGCGAAAGCGTTCCAGCGCCTGTCGTTGTGGCCCATCACCAAGGATCAAAATGTGGGTGTCATCTCGGACAACCTTGAGCAGTTCGCCCGCCCAGATCACATCGCGGACTCTTTTCTGAGAGCGTAGCCGTCCAATGGCTGCCACTAATTTAGCATCCTGGGGAAGCGAAAGGTCGCTGAGCAACTCCGCTCGTGTGATCCGACTGGGGGAGCGGGCTGGAAACCCGTTTGCGATCAGTGATATTTTCGTTGCGGCAATCCCCCGCGCAGTATAAAAGTCGTAGACTCCCCTGCTATTCACGATTATTTTGTCAGTCCAACGGGCAAGAAATCGATCGAGAGCCAACTCATACGGTTGCTTCCAGTAATCGGCACATTGTTCGCTTGCGACGATGCCTCTCACACCTGCGAAGTGCGCTACGGCGCGACCATAACTGTTGGCGGTAAACGTCCAGGTTTGAATAAGGTCGGGACGAAGGCGGCGTACCAAGCGGTGCAATTTCCAGAAGGTGATTGGATCGATCTTCGATCGTTTGCCGATAATGTGGACTGGAATATTGGCCCGTTCCAATTCTGCTTGGTAGGGTCCGCCACGTGTGAGTGCGCAGACATGCACGTCAAACTCATCGCGAGGTAGTTCTGTGGCCAGCAGGGTCAGTTGCTTTTCGGCACCCGCCCGGTCAAGCGAAGGGATGATCTGGAGGATTCGCTTGGCAGACATGAGAAACGCTCTAAGGGATGTAAGTTCACGGCCCGTCAGAAAAGATTCCAGAATCAGCGCCCAAGCCAAGAGCGTACCGGCGGGTCGTCACTGGGGCGGCGAAGCGTCCACTGAAGCGCTTGTATGCTGGGCTCAATGTACAATGCCCAGGGGTTCTGTAAACCCGCCCTTGCTGTCGCCTACGTGCCGCGAATCCAGCATAACGAAAATATACAAACGGTGTTGGTTTTCTGGTCTTGTAAGGCGAAAGTATTGTGCGGAAGATCATGAGGAGACACCCTGAGGGGATATGGCAGGAAACCGAGCGAGAAATTGAATGGGAAAATGGAGCGAAATTCGTGTGGAGGGACATCTTTGTGAGGCCTTTGAGCCAGCACAAAGAATGGACTCGGGTGATGTCCTTGTCTACCTGCACGGCGCGGATTTAGATCGGTTGGTCGATCAGCCCGCTTTTGAGACCGCGTTCGACAAACACGGTGTCAAGGTGCTTGCACCCCAGACGGGGCGGAGTTGGTGGACGGATAAAATTTTTCCCGAATTCGACCCAGAGCTGACGGCTGAGCGTCACGTGTTGGAAAACATTTTGCCCTGGATCGCCTCAAACTGGGGCGCTAGGCCACCTCAGATTGGACTCTTGGGGACCGGCATGGGAGGACAGGGGGCATTGCGATTCGCGTTCAAATATCCTGACACCTTTCCGGTCGGCGCTGCCCTGTCTCCGGAGATTGATTATCAGAGTTGCTGGAATGAGGGGGATGAAACGCTGCCACAAATGTATTGCGATGCAGAGGCGGTCCGCCAGGATACCGCAACGCTTCATATCCATCCTCTGTATTGGCCGAGAAACATCTGGTTTTGTTGTGATCCAGAAGATTGCCGATGGCTGGACAGTTCCCAGCGGCTGCAAATGAAACTCGGTGCACTGGGGATTCCCCATCAATGCAATTTGGAGGCGCACACGGGCTCTGGTTTGGATCCTCACAGCAACAAAGTGGAGGTGGCGATGGAGTTTCTCGCCGAACGGTTAGATCAGGAACGGCACCGGATTATTTAGTTGGTTTGGTCTGTCCCACTTGATGGACACGTCGGCCATCGCTACGCAGGGGTCTTTTTATTCACGATTAGGTAGACTGCCATTAAAGAGTCGAATGCCTTCGAGTTGGACTCGGTTGTCTGCACGCCAGAAGTAAATTTTTTGCGCTGTGAGGTTCGAAGATTGTTCGCTCTCGTGCTGGCGGCGCATCAATTGTGCGAAGGATTGACCCCTGCCCTCGAGTACTAGCAGTTCTTTTCCCGTGGTATAGGTGAGCCGATGCCCTTTGGCAGAAAACGTTTCCCCGTCCACGTGTGCATTCCCCAGAGCCTCCATTTCCACCGCGCGCTGATCGCTTTTTGACGACCCCATTTGGCGTACCGTCAACTGATTGCAGGTCATCAACACTTCGTTGCCCAGCGGCCCGATTGCGGGCTCAATGCGGACCTGATCCTCCCATCGATTCACGGGCCCGTAAGTGCAATGCACTTGCTTGTTGAAGGTTAATTCACGGTCTTGGATATTGCCTTCGAGCCCCTCAAAGAACTCAATCCGCACGTATCGCAATTCATCCTCATTGTTTCGTGTTTGGCTTGGCGGCTCAACGGATGACTTTTTAGGTGGTGGGGTTCTGGTCAGTGATAAGGGGTTGTCACTGGCTGAGCCCCGACGAACCGAGGGGACCGTTCCCGGACCTTGTGCGCGGAGGTGGCCGGAGGGTTGCTCGATAATGAGGTCTTTTGTTTCGAGGCGTTCGTGGGAGATTTGTCGGCCTTCTTCTCTCGAGTAATTGTCCAGCAGTACGCCACCCTGACATGCTATTTTGGCCACATCCACAGTATCCCTCTCAATGCGTTCCGAAAAATCCAGACGGCGATTTAGAATCACGGCCAGTTGGGCTGTTTGAAGCTGTTGATTCTTAGTTTTTGCAAAAACATGTTGCTCGAACGAAATGAGTTGCCCATCAAAAAGCATTTTTCCCTGCCAAGTAATATCCAACGGCTCAGGTGTCGTGAGGGCTGTGCCTTGGAGGTCGCGATCGATTGGCAGCCGCATGCTCCCAGCACCATCAACCCAGATTCGATTTGTCCCCCTTTCCAGTTGAAGTAGTGCACCGGTGATAGCTGCAGATCGAGCCGTTGCGCGGGCTGGTTTTCCCGTAAGCGAAACGACTGTTTGCATGGTGTCGGCACCAAAGAGATCAAGATGATCCCCGGAGGCAGTCAGTGGTGAATCCGAGCCGGGCTTGGCAAAACGCTCGACCAATTGCACATTTCCCGAGACGCTGGCATTGGTCGGCGATGGTTGGCCATTTTTGGGCAACGCGACGGTGAGCTGGATCAGATCTCCACGAATGTGATAGTGGTTTTCGGGCTGCCTGTTTTGTGGCGATGGCCCGGGTTCGAGAGAGTTCTTGCTCGGTCGGGATTCAAATCCCAGCAAAGAACTGTTTTTTCTGGAATCGGTATGGTTGAGATTTTTGTCAACGGGCGGGTGGTTTTCAAACCAGACCTCAAGCCGATCGGAAACAGCCGAGAGCTTTTCCCCGTGGAGGCGAACTTTCTCGATCGCAAGGGCCGAATGGGGCGAGAACTGCTTCCATGCCGGGGCCGATGATTGCCCAGTTGCCTTGTCGCCCTCGGCCTCCGGTGTGGACACCTTGTCTACCCATAACCAGATCTTCTCGGCCTGCAGGGCACTTGTGTTCGCGTATTGGATTCGGCCGCTGCCGATCAGGGAGAGGACATGTCCTCTTTTGTGCGGTTGGAGTTCCAAACTGTTTTTCCAGGTTGCTTCAAGCGATTCTTGTTTTGCGCCAGCGAGAACAGTCACTAAGCGACCCGGTCCGATCGCTTTAAGGGTCCCCAATTCACCTTCCTTGCCGGCGGTGAAGTCGATATCCATTGCGGTTAAGACACTAGAATTCTGGGTCAACGTGACTGGTTGGTTGCCTTGCAGAATGAGGTGTTGTCGGTCCAGTTCAATTTCCAGATAGTTTCCTTGCGCTTTGGCCCCCGTCGCAGGTGTTTCCACCAAGACTGGATTTCCCTTGGCCACGATTTTAGTAGCCTCGATTTGATTGGATATTTTTGCTGCGGGTGATGCGGATTCAGCCCGGGACTTGTTGGTGAAATAGACGGTGAGCTGATCGCACGTTAATTGATCGGGTGGCGCGTGGTTGTGGTGCCGAATTACTTCTACCTGCTCGTTAAAAGTGGCGGCCATTTCATCGAGATTGAGTCGAAAGGCTCCCGCGCATTGAATTTCAACTGGAGACGCTTCATGATTAGCAGTTTGATTTGCTTTGGTGCCATCCTGGGCGGATGGGGAGTTTTCGGGCAAGAAATGTTTCGAATCAAGCTGAACAAAAAGTTTTACGTCACGCAATAATTCAAACCTTTCAACAGTTTGCATAGCCGGATCTGTATTTGCGGCCGTGTTTGAGTTGTCTAGATTAAATTGCATTTGCATTTCACGGCCGCGACCATGATTGTGGCCAATCCGGAATTGCACCTCTTGGCGACTCCAGAGACGATCCTCTCGCAACTCGACGTCGCGCGTTACCAAAGAGAGTTCGGCGTCGGGAGAGGGGTCGGAGAGATGGCCCGTGATCGATACCTGGCCTAAGAGGCGACCGCCCTGCAAACGCCCAACTTTTGCTCGGCTCAGATCACAGCCTCCTTCGAAATCGAGGACTGCCCCCTCCGGCGCCCGCATGATAAAGACGCGTTTATCGTCTCCGGCCGAAGGTCGCCCGTCGGGAAAAAATACGAAAGTACAGGGTTTGATACGAAGTTGGTCCTCTGCGGTATTTTCGTAATTTTGAAGCAACAACGCAAATTCTGGTTTTTCAATCACGATCGGTTGATCGGTTTCCCAGTCGCCCTCCTTAAAATATCTTTTCAAGCGTTCAATTTGGACTGGAGTACGTGTGTCCTGGAGCACTAAGTTTTCCTGGCCGACCGGCAGTGCCGCAGGAACGATCCAGGGGACGACAAGGAAACGGTACATTGCATAGAGCCCCACAAGAACCGTCAGGCTGATCAATGTTTGCAGGGTGCGGGCGAGCATAAATAAATCAAAACGCTAGCAAGGGGCGCGAGGGCGAAGACCCCAGGAGAGGGTCAGGATGGTAGATAAGGAGATTCGGTCAGGGATCCTTTCCGGTATAACGCTGGAGTAATTCTTCCCAGCGACCCTGCGACCGCAGGATGCGTTCGAGAAGTTCACGAACCGCACCTTTGCCTCCCTGGCGTTCCAAGACGACCATCGCAGCATGACGGATATCGCTGGCTGCATCGGCAACGGTTGCCGTTAAGCCGACGTAATTGAAAACGGGCAAATCGGGTAGATCATCCCCGATGTAGCAGACTTGGTTGGGCTCCAGGTTTTCTTTGGCGACAATATCACGTACCACGTCGAGCTTTTCTTGAAATCCCTGCCGCACAATATCGATTCCTAGTTCGTTTGCGCGAACCTGTACAATATGGGATGAGCGGCTCGTGATGAGGCCAAAGCGATACCCAGATCGTTGCCAGAGTTTGATGCCGAGTCCATCCTGGACATGAAATTGTTTTGTTTCAATCCCTTCGTTGTCGAAGGTAATGCCGCCATCGGTCAGTACGCCATCCACGTCGCTGAGTACTAGGGAAATTTGTTTAAAGCGTTCTTCAAGTGACATAATTACTGGATTTGGCACGTGGAAGGCGCATCTTAGCCTGAGCGCCTTTTGGGGTTCTTGTGAGAGTCTTGACGATCAGTCGCCGTCTGCGATTCAGCGGGATTCGCTTCCGCACGCAGTTTAGGATAAGAAACAAAGCTCAAGTTGTCGGTGCCGGTCGCAGCGCCGGAAGCAGTTGGTGATTGCGACGAATCTTTATCCGTGAAGTTACGGTTGAGAAGATCGGTGATATCGAGCAGTCCTAAGGGCATCCCACGTTCATCAATCACAGGCAATTCGCTAAGTTTTCGTTCGGCCATGATAGCCATGTCATCGCTCGCCATGG
>JAUWIQ010000433.1 GCA_030605285.1 Planctomycetota bacterium | reverse complement strand
CTCCCATATAACCCCAGTCGCTGGCAAACCCAAAGGCTATTTCCAGCGGCCAATCACCGAACGTTACATTCCAAATGGCATAATTCATCTTTGCTGAACTCTTTCTTGATCACAGAGGCGAACCGGCATAGACAAAAACAAGAAAAAATTTCGCCGCAGGCACTACCACAGAATCAGGAGGGCTCCACCTCAATCCCCGTTAGTTCCGGCTGT
Source organism: Planctomycetota bacterium (assembly GCA_030605285.1). Next base: position 2,686 of record JAUWIQ010000433.1, on the reverse strand, counting down.
GGTTTTGATTTTTTTCTTCGTGTTTTTTTTGCTGGATCCAGGACCTGGCCCTGTGCCGTACTGGGCGCACTTCGTGTCGGATCGGCAGCTCCGTCGAGTGGCTGGCCGACAGAAACGTCTTCAATTCTTTTTCGCGACTGTTGGACATACTCGGGAGAGAGTTCGAAGCCGGTAAACTGACGGTTTAATTTTTTAGCCACACTTCCGGTCGTGCCACTGCCAAAAAATGGATCAAGCACCCTCTCTCCTTCGTGACTCGATGCCCGCAAGATGCGCCCGATTAATTGCTCGGGCATTTGACAACCATGGAAGCCAGCTCGCTCCGTAAAGGTTCCTGCCACGCGGGCAAAGTACCACGTGTCGCCATCACTGCGGAATCCCTCGGGGAGATCTTGTGGACGCAACACCCACGTATCGTCCGGAAGCCGTCCCCGTGGGTTGGCTCGACTATCGCCATAGACCAACTGTCGCGCCGAGGGCACGCGAATGGTATCGGTATTGAAGGTGAAATCGCTCGGGTCTTTGACCATCTGTAAAAGATGGGCATGCGAACGATTGAATTTACGCGTGCAATTCACGCCGAACGTGTAATACCAAATCACCCAACTACGACAGGTGAGGCCAAGTTCCCGCTGCATCATCACCTTCAATTCCGCTGCATAATTGTCGCCAATCGCCAGCCAGAAGGTCCCAGAAGGTTTTAAGAGTCGGGTAATCTCGCTAATCCAGTCCTGGCACCACGCCACATATTTATCGGCATCGAGTTGATCCTCGTAGAGGTCGTATTCAAAGCCGATATTGAAGAGCGGATCGGCAAATGCCAGATCTATCGAACTGGACTTAAGCTTCCTCATGCCTTCCAAGCAGTCACCGCAGCGAATATCGATCTGTTGTTCAGCCAACTTCCACCTCGTTGATTTCTTAAAAATAGTCCTGTCGGCAATCGTACCATGAAAGGAGCGCGGCACAAGCAGCACAAGCAGCACGTCAAAACTTGCTACTCTGAAGCGGTGCATTTTCCCTTAAGCTAGAATGTCTTTACTCGTCCCGCCTGGTACTTCGCGAACTAACCGCGGCACAGCGTATCCGGGTAGTCGACTCCGGAGTTCAGAAAGGATTTCCAAGGCTTGGGCATCGCTCACTTCAAAGTGTCCGCTCCCCGCCACGCGGTCGAGTTGATGGAGGTAATAAGGAAGTACGCGGAGATCGACCAAGCACCGGCAAAGCGATTCTAAGGCATCGACCGAGTCATTCACTCCTCGAAGCAGCACAGATTGATTTAAGACTACGACACCGGCATCAATCATTTTAGCCAGAGCAGCGGCCACCTCGGCGTCGAGCTCCAAGGCATGATTGGCATGCACCACGACAAAGGTCGCAAGCCGCGTTTCACTTAAGGTAGCAAGCAAAGAGTCGGTAACGCGCGAGGGAATCATAATCGGCAACCGGGTATGAATCCGCAACCGCTGGACATGCGGTATCTGAGCAATTCGATTTGTCAAACTTTGCAAGCTTGCATCAACAAGCATCCAGGGATCGCCACCGCTGAGAATCACTTCATCAATGGTGGGGTCTTGTTCGATCTGCGCAAGAGCGGGTTGCCAGTTTTCTTCGCCCTGAGGGACTTCGTCATAAGGATAAAAGCGGCGAAAGCAGTAGCGGCAATGGACGGCACAAACGCCGGTGACAACCAAGAGCGCCCGGGAGGCATACTTTTGCAGAAGGCCCGCCGCGACCAAGGCCGCCTGATCGCCCACAGGATCTTGGGAAAATCCATTGTCGGTCTGCTCCTCCTCTGCGAGGGGAAGCACCTGCTTGAGCAGGGGATGCTCTGGATTTCCGGGGGGAATTTTAGCCAAATATTCCCGAGGCACAAACAGGCTAAAATCTGCCGAGGCCCGCTTGGCCGCTGCACTGTAGCTGGCGGGAAGCCGGAGCGCTTGGCAAAGTTCCTCCGGCGAGCGAACCGCACACCGCACCGATTGCTGCCAACGATCGCCTGCAAGAGGCTCTGAAGCGGAGGCGACATTCAGCGAAGCTGCCGTTACAATATTCATCCCCACAGGATATCTCGAACCCAGAAAAAACAAAGGCGCGATTGTGGCAACCTACAACACAAGCGATTTTCGTAAAGGGCTCAAAATTCAGATTGAAGGTGAGCCGTATATGGTGATTGAATCCAATTTCCGTAAGCCGGGTAAAGGAAACGCCATCTACACGATTAGAATGAGAAATTTGGTAAGGGGGACCGTACTGGAACGCAACTATAAGGGTGGTGAATCGGTAGAAGCGGCAGATGTCGAAGAAATCGAAGGACAGTTTCTCTATCGTCAAGGCGATAATTATGTGTTTATGGATACCTCTAATTACGAACAATACGAATTAAGCGCCGAAAAAATTGGTGATGTCTGGAAATACCTCAAGGATGGAGCGCTCTGCCAGATGGTGCTTTTTGAGAGCAATCCCATTACCGTGACACCGCCGAATCACGTTGTACTTAAAATTGAATACTGCGAACCGGGGGCGAAGGGAAACACGGCGACGAACGTGACCAAACCAGTCAAAGTGGAAACCGGGGCGGAAATTTACTGCCCTTCTTTTGTCAATATGGAAGAATTGATCCGAGTCGATACACGGACCGGAGAATATATCGAGCGTGTCAAAGAATAAACACTCGATCCCTTAG
>JAUWIQ010000188.1 GCA_030605285.1 Planctomycetota bacterium | reverse complement strand
GTCCCGTGAGTTTGGGCTGCTGCGTGTCACTTTCCAGCAACCAGTCTGCAACCCACGTTGCGTGCTGTTCAATTCGCCCACTCTCCGTGCGCGCAGTCAAAGCAATCTTCTGAGTTGTGGTGGCCCGATCACCGTCAAGATAGATTCCGACTATCTTGACCTCAAACCGTAAATTCTCTGTACCCTGAAAAGGAGCTGCCCAGCGGTTGACTGCAGCAACAAACTCCTCAATTCCCTGAACTTGCGCTTCCAAAGATTGATCTTGGGGTGCCTTGCGGCCCTGTTCCGCATGCTCAGACCTCTCGATACGAATTTTTGGATCTTGATAGACCACTTCCAAATTTTCTGGCAGAACTGAATCTCCTTGAAAATCTTTCGCGACGAATTGCTGACATTCAGCAGCAAGTATTTGCGAAGGTTCCGACAAGAGTTTGATCAAATCGGACATGCGATGCTTGGCAACATCGGCAAACACTTCCGTCTGCCAGCCATCCCGGGATGGGTCATCAAGCTCGACGCTAGACGCAGTCCCCTGGGATTCGAGATCGGATGCGTCCTGCGGATCGACTCCTCCTGCAACTTGTTGGGCGTTATTGCCCGCCGGTCCAGTCGACCCTGCCCAGAAAGAAACATAAAGGACCGCTCCAGCAAGGACGACGAGAAAGAACAGGCTCAGAAAAACACTCGGACGCACGATGGAACCACCGCGGCGAGGACAGAGCGGTGTCGATCCCTTAGCGCGTCGTTCGGTAGGCTTGTTACTCGCTAGAAACGATTCCACAATCATCTTTCTCTGCGGGCTTATCGCAATGGATGGGCTTACAGAAAAGAAACCTCGCAGCTCGACATAAACGACATCATTGCGCTGATCGACTCTCTCCCACCCCATCTGAATAAGTGGCCGAGTTTTGTAACCGCTCCGTAACACGGGCAGCTGCAAACGGGTTCCCACGACACGGTATTTTATCGCGCGGGAGGCCTTTTTATTCTAATATACCCAACCTTTTGCCACAATCTTTGCGGGCACCGTCCATTACCACTAACCTGATGGATTCAACGAAATAGCGGGCACCACGAGCAACAAGTTTACAATCCAATTAGAGGCTATTTCGAAGAGACCGCCCCTCCCCAGTCCTATTTATTGAGGGGTCCCAGAATTGACTTTGGACTGTGATTCGGACTCCTCATGAATGCGGGAAGAAAGTCGGAATGTTTTTCCCGCCTGATAAAGAGTCAACCGTTCTGCATACAATGGCTTCTCTGCAGCGGAAACCAATTCTACTGCCTCGTTTTGCCAGCGCACCGCTTGGCCAAAATTACCTTGCTCTGCATAGGCTGCTGCCAGGGTGTCCAGGACCCCGGCATTTTTATAATCTGTCATGCGGGCGGCTTGGGTAGCCAAACTGAGAGCCCGCTTTCCATCGCGACTTTTTTCCCGCGGGTGCGTCGCCAGGAGCCAGGCAAGATTATTGATGTTTTCAAGACTATCCTCTTTTAGCTGAAACGCTTTTTCTCGTTGCCTCAGCGCTTGATCCATCTGACCACGGCGCAAGAAAAGATCGCCCACCTGGATGTGTGTGGCGAGATCGTCCGATCGCTGATCCAGAACCGCCAGCAAGTGGACAAGTGCAGCCTCATCGTTCCCGTCCGCAACAAGCTGCTTAACTGCTTTTCTTCGCAGCGCTAGGTCATCGGGGCTGGTTGCCAAAGCAGCCTGGTATTGGGCTGCCGCTTCTGCAGTGAGTCCGAGCAAACTGAGCGCTTTGCCCAGATTCATCGCGGCATTAGCATTCTCGGGATCGATCTTTAATGATTTTCGGTGCTGCACGGCCGCCTCCCGAAAACGACCTAATTGCTGAAGTACACATCCCAAGTTGTTGTACGCGGAAGCGTGATCCGGATTTTGTTTTAATGCAATCTGAAATTCGTGTATTGCTTCCTGAAATTTACCCTGTTTTGCCAAGGCCGCCCCCAGGCTGTTATGGGTGTTGGGATAATCCGGTTTCATCGTCACCGCTTTTCTTAACTTCGGGATTGCCTCAGCATCGCGGCCTGTGGGTTGCAAAGCAGTCCCATACGCAGCATAGACGTCGGGGTTATTTTCATCGAGCGTGACCAACTGTTCAAACACAGGAATCGCTTCTTCAGCTCGACCATGTTTGCTGAGGAGTTTGGCAACATTGAGCAACGCAACACGATCGGTCGATGACATCTTGACAACCTGTTGGAATTTTTCGATCGCGGCATCAATCTGGCCCTGGTTCTCCAAAATAATACCCTGGTTGTAGAACCACGGCATATCATTTTGAAAAGGTTTCTTCCGCCGCTCGGCAATCAAACGATCGAACTTTGTCCGATCAGCCTGGGCCTTAGAACCAAACACCCCCTCCTGCTCTAAGAGGTCCCACATCTGCCATGCAATTTCTTCATGGCCCTCTCGTGTTGGGTGGACATAGTCTTCGATTAAGTTATATCCCACCAGGCCGTGTTTGCTCTGCTGCTCGAAAATATCGTCCAGATCAACAAAAAGTGTGCCCTGTTCACGCGCAACCTCACGAATTGCCTGATTGATTCCTTCGACACGGCGGATGGGCGAGGCATCCGCATCACACGCTTTCTTATAAGCTTGGCGGGCTTCGTCCCAGCGGCCAAGGCCTTCATAGCACTGGGCAAGGTCAAATTGTGTCTCGGCGTGCTCTGGTGCCATTTTAATAGCCTGGTGAAAACGAAGGAGCGCCTGTTGGTAATCACCTTTTTTAAGCAGTCTCCTACCCGTAGCTAGCACTTGGATCCAGCGACTGCGGTCCTCACCGCCATCGGTAGAAGCTTCCGGACGCCAGCCTTGCAAATTGGCCGGGATCGTGGCCAACAGCACCCGCACTCCCGCTGCCTGGGCCATCGTGACAAGACGCGTGAGGCGATGACGATACTGGGCAACAATCTCCCTTTTTTCCTCTGGCGTATAGATCTGTGTTTGATCTCGTCGCACTTCCCTCTCCATCGTGACACCATCGGCGGACGCTTTGCCTCGGATACGATCTACTGCAGACCGGGCCACGGAATAAAGCCGCCAGTGCGCGAGCAGATACTCGAGGCCCTTGCGGGAAGCACTACGGGTTTTGAACGATTCAAAAAATGCCGGCTCGATAAATTCGTTGTGCCCACTGTAAATCACAAAAAGATCAGGGTCGTATTCCAACAGTTCGTCTGCAACGATATTCAGCCGGTGCATGGCATAGGAAATCCCGCTAGCGTTCACCGCTTCCACCTCGAGACCAGGATGCTCTTCGGCAATCAACTCGCCCAGGATTTCCGTAAAGGCAACCTCATCTCCCCAGGGGTAACCGTAAGAACTTGAGCCGCCCAGAGAAAAGATGCGAAATCCATTGTCGGGCTTCTCTGCCCGAAAGGACTGATCCGTGAAAGTGCGATGCAAGGAAACGTAGCGCGTCTTGTAGCGGTCATCCTCCCGCTCAAACACTTTGACCAGAGAGGAGAATCCCCGGAAGGGATCCTCTTTTTCGATCTGCGTTTCAGCACCCGAAATCCAAAGTACGAGTTCTAGGAATCCAAAAAAGACCCCACAGACAATCAGCACAAAGAACAGTTTTTTCCAAATCGCAGTGTGCTGGACTCTTGCTGAGGCTTCGGTAGTAGGCTCTTGGCTGGACATGGGTGTGTTTTAACGAGCGGGGGTAACGGGCACACCAGGACACGGAGGATGAATGTTTGCTTAAGCAGACATCGAAACTATTGCGACTGCAACTGCATTGCCTCAGTCACTTCATTTGTAATATTACGGGAAGATGTCACACTGAGTACTGCAGGATCAGCAATCATAACGATGTCCACGTTGTGTTCTTTCATAATCACATCGACTACCGCTTTTACTTCTTTGCGGAACTCTGTGATTAAATCCGTCTGGTACTTCTGCAAAGAGGCGCGATTTTTCCCCATTTCTTGATTCACTTTCAACATCGCATCCTGTTGTATTGCAGCAAGTAATTTACTTTGCTCCTCAGTGGGGTTCTCACCAAACTCTTTTTTCTTAGCTTCGATTGATTCCTCTAAATTCACCAGGAGACTTTGGCGCCTTGCCTCCAGAGCTGATTGTTCTTTTCGCATTTCCTGCGCGTCCGTAAGATCACGGCCCAGGTCTTGATAGACCTGATGCAGGTCCACGACGACAATACCCGGGTCACCCGATTTTCCATCCCCATAAAAGACAAAAAACACTGCCGCTATAAAAACAATGCCCATTAGGATTTCAATAGCGCTCAATCCGCGTTTCATAATCGATTTCCTTTACTCATTAAATTTGGGGGCCATTGTCCCGGCCCATACCAATATATTTTATATCGTAGCCGCGATCTCCCACCCAACACAACAAACAGCAACGCAGTGCCTTATTTTTCCGTACCCTGAGCTGTTCGATGGCCCAAAATAACGATCATAACGGTAGGATCAGAGATTGAGAGGACTTGCCAAAATCAAGCCGACTCGCCCCCTGCCGGTACTCTCTTCCTGCAATCAATACAGGCGTTATGATCGGCCCGGGATATTTTATAGGGATGGGAGTCACTCGGGACAGAGAGCAGCTGGCGGGCCATTCTTATTCGCGCAAATATACACTTCGAGTCGATCTCGTTTTCAGCAACTCGTTTATTTCCTCGTCACGGAGATTACCACTCTCGTCGATCAACACCGATTCATTCGAAAAAAGGTTCGGCTGGTCGGTACCCTGGCACAATTCGATTGCCCTTTGTCGCCCGGCTGAGAGTTCTTCTGGCGGAGCGAGAAAATCAAAGGAAAAGTTCTCGAATCCTGGCAAACTCCGCAGAGACCGCTGCGCGATATAGCGAACCGCATCGTAGGGATCCTCCAGCAATTGTGCCAGATAGGGTGGTAGCCAACTGCTGCCTGATATTTCCTGAGCAGGCTGCCAACCCATGTGCCAGGCTGCCAGTGCCCGTTGCCCCGCATCACCCCTGAGCAAGGTCAACAGGACCGCCGAGATTTGTTGCTGTTGCTCGTTGAGCTCGGGAGGCCGGATCCCGTACCACTGGCTCAAATAGTCCGCACTCCAGGCGAGCGTCTTGTCCAAG
>JAUWIQ010000418.1 GCA_030605285.1 Planctomycetota bacterium | reverse complement strand
TTGAGCCAGACCAGTGGTGGGTTGGCATGCACCGGGTAGAGCGGCGCATCCAACGCCGGCCCGGAGGTATCTGGTTGTGTGATCGCCCCGTAGCCATGGTCTCGCGGGCCTACCTCAAGATGTGTGAAGCGTTGGACTGGACCTGCTGGCCGATCAAACCAGGGCAACGCTGCGTGGAACTGGGCTCTGCACCGGGCGGCGCCAGTCAGGCACTCCTGGAACGGGGTTTGCGGGTTGTAGGCGTGGATCCTGCGGAGATCGATCCGCGGATTATGGCGGACAAGAATTTTCAGCACCTGCGTAAACGAGGCCACGAGATAAAACGAAGGGAGTTCAGAGAATTTCAATGGCTGGTTGCCGATATGAACGTGCGGCTGTGCCGGGTCACGGTCGCTGTTACTCGCGCTGCGTTCCTCTGCTGTGGGTGCAATATCGCTTTGCCATTTCGCACTCCTTGCGGAGTGGATTGGATGGCACTCGCATCATACAATCGATGGATCCTTCGACGCACGCTGCTACAATCCGGCGTGGTGTCGAATGTACCGCTCATGATGTGCCCGACAAAAATAATGAATGCCTGGAGTCCTTAGCATGATCTGCCCGAATTGCCAAACCGAGCTGACGACCACCGATTACGAAGGGATTGCTATCGAAACGTGTGGTAACTGCCATGGCGAATGGCTCGATGATACCGAGTTGGGAAAAATCGTACATATTCGAGCGGTCCGGTTCGATCCCGAGGAACGACGCGCAATCGCCGAATCGATCACGATCACGGGCGTCGTCTTGAAAGATGTGACGCGCAGCTTAACGTGTCCGAAATGCAATCAGCCAACCGCTGCGGTGAACTACGGAGGCGATCCGGGCATTCTTATCGATCGCTGTACAGGCTGTCGGGGGATCTGGCTCGATCAAGATGAACTCGAGAAAATCCAGATGGTCGTCGAAGGCTGGGACGATGCCTTGCCTGAGGATCTGAAAAAATACGGGCCAAAGCTTCGAGACATCGCCATGAAGCTCGACGAGGCGGATGACGTGCAGATCAGTCGCCTGCCGTGGGTCGGCAAGTTCATCAATTCTGCCATCAATGGGATTTTGGATCTCACCAGCTGAGATTCCAAAATTTTTAGTGCCGCGTCTTATCGGACTCCTGGCAGTCTCGGCCGCGAAAAAGGCCCGCATGGCCGGTGAGTTCCGGCCCGCAATCGACGCACCGGCTGCTCCCGACGCGGATACCGGTTGCACAAAAGCAAGCGGGAGGAAAGAATGGCCCTTTGCTTTTTTGCAATCGTCGCCCGGAGGGTGGCTCGGCAGATGGACAGCGCAGATGCACGCACAACTGGTGGTACTCGGGGGCGGACCGGGCGGTTATGCCGCAGCCTTTCTGGCGGCCGACCTCGGTTACGACGTCACGATCGTCGATCGTGAGGGACGACTCGGGGGCGTCTGCCTGTTGCGGGGCTGCATCCCCTCCAAGGCCCTGCTCCACGTGGCCAAGGTCCTTGAAGAAAGCCGTCAGATGGCCGACTTGGGTGTCCAGATCGGGGCCCCTGAAATCGATCTTGAGAAGATGCGCGGCCGCAAGGAGAAGGTGATTGGCACGTTGACCGACGGCCTCGCGCAACTGGCAAAAAAACGCAAGGTCCGCGTCGTCCAGGCCGAGGGGGTGCTGGAAAGTTCTCAGTCGCTGCGGCTTAGTGGTGGAGACCGTACGACGTACGAGGAAGGGGATCTGCTCTCCTTCGACCGCCTGATCCTGGCTACCGGCTCCGCGCCGGCGGTCCCTGCGGTGTTCCAGATCGACAACGAGCGGGTGATGGACTCCACCGCCGCGCTCGAACTGGCCGACGTGCCGGAAAAATTACTGGTTGTCGGTGGCGGTTACATCGGTCTGGAAATGGGTACCGTCTATGCAGAACTCGGAACCCGTGTGACCGTCGTGGAGCTGACCGATGGCCTGCTGCAGGGTGCCGATCGCGATCTGGTTAAACCGCTGCACAAGCGGCTAGAAAAACTTTTTGAAAACATCCACCTCAAAACCGAGGTGACCGCCCTGATTGATCTCGGGGATCAGATCGAGGTGGTGATGGCCGGGGAACTGGCTGCCTCAGAGAAATTTAACCGCGTGCTGGTCTCCGTCGGGCGACGACCCAATAGTCATGGAATCGGCCTCGAGACTACGCAGGTCGAAGTCGATGCCCGCGGATTTGTGCAAACCGACACACGTCAGCAGACCGCCGATCCGTACATCCTGGCGATCGGCGATGTCGCGGGCGAACCGATGCTCGCACATAAAGCCTCCCATCAGGGCAAAGTGGCGGTCGAGGCGATGGCGGGCCAGCCGGCCGAGTTCGACACGGAGGTGATTCCGGCGATCGTCTTTACTGATCCCGAAATCGCCTGGGCAGGGCTTACGGAAGAGGTTGCCAAACAGCGCGGTGTGGCCTACGAAGTGGCCCAGTACCCCTGGGCCGCCAGCGGCAGGGCCCATGCCGTCGGCGCCACAGCCGGTCTGACAAAATTGCTCTTCGAACCGGGTTCGGAGCGACTCCTGGGGGCCGGCCTGGTAGGCAGTGGGACGGGTGAACTGATTGCCGAAGCGGTGTTGGCCATCGAAATGGGAGTCACCGCCCGCGATTTGGCCGAATCGATTCATCCCCACCCAACCTTGAGTGAAACGCTTGCCTTTGCCGCCGAGGTGCAGCTCGGACTGGCAACCGAGGTCTATCGTCCCAAGCGGAACCGCTGAGCATCCGCATCCCAGACCGGTTTTTTTCCGAAAAACCAACTCTTTTTTAGCACGGAGTGAACGGTTCGTGTATTACCTCTCTTTACCTTGCTAAAGAAAGGAGGGAAAATGGAGTTATCCTTCGGCTTCATCGCAATACGGGCCGCATGGAAGCGAAGGCGACGGCTTGATTGCAAACCGTCACGGGACGGCTTTTCCATCCTGTTGTGCGAGATCGGTTT
>JAUWIQ010000454.1 GCA_030605285.1 Planctomycetota bacterium | reverse complement strand
CCCCGAACCCTTCCACTCCTATGTAAGGCGTCCATTCAACAGCCACGGGTTCCAACTGCGATAAATAAACGATATTATCCAACGACAAATCGATCTTCCTGATGCCGCTGTAGGGATACTCCACCTTCAATCCCGCAGGCGTTCGAACCAACATTCCATCAGGCCCCGCAGACCATTCGGCGGCTTCCACGACCGACCCGTCCCGCGTCGATAACCGCAAAATAGCTGGTGGTTGATCGGGCGGCCCGCGATGGCCGTAAACCACGCCTTCGATCTTGGTGATTCTTACGGGGAGAACCTCTCCATCCAGTTCAAAATTCACGACCTCTGGATCGATCGTCTGCACGATACCCTCCAAATAATCGATTTCTTGCTGTTTGCGTATTGCGATACGATCAATCCGCCCGACACCCTGACGGATTCGCTCCCAGGCGCCCTGCTGCAATTCATCCTGCGGCCCGACCCGGATCGCACGCACTGCACGCAACGGTACCCGCGCCTGCCTGCCGCTTGCAAGTTGGATCAGGGCATCGCGCGCCGTTGTTTCGTAAGACATCGCCGCCAGTCGGGATCCATCGACCAGTTCCACCCAAGTGGTCACGGCCTCGGTGCCGGACTCCTTGTTCGTCGAAAAATCGATTCCCTGCAGTTGCGCCAGCGGCAGCTCACGGGGGCCGTCTTCTGTCTCCAAGGCCAGGATTCCATCCTGAATCGAAATCAAAGCGCCCTCGACGGTCACCCCGTCCAAAAACTGTGCCCTCAGCGCCGGAGACAACGCAACTGCGACTAGTACGGTCAAGGATGCAATCATGAAACAATCCGCAACGTAAGGTTAGTTTTGTTCTCGGGCCAACTCACGGAAATATTCCTCGATCACCTCCCGATAGTGGGCTGGGAAATCGCGGCCAATCTCCTGCATTGCTTCCTCGCGCTCTTTGGGTGGCAAGTCGCCCCAACGAGACGAGCTACCAAGATCGCGCTTTTGGACCTCTCCCGGTCCCTTCCCGCCTGCAGGAATGCTGTCCTGGGCAGGCCGGGAGGGTTGCCCACCGCCTGCAAGCGATTGACTCTGCTGAGATTGTTTCTTTTCTTCCTCTTCAATCAGCTTATCGAGCATCCGGATTACTTCATCCTCGGTCTCCTGGACACGCTCTCCCGCCCGGCCAAAATGGAGTCGCCGCTCAATGTCCTTCATCCGCCGTGAAATATCGTCCAGCGATCCACTTTTTAATTGCCTGAGGTCACTCCGCATCAAGCGACCCAGCACCCGGTACCGCACTGGAATTTCGTCTCCGCGCTCCAGCAGACGGTTAATGGTATGGCACCCTTTCTCCTTCTCAACGGCGTGATGATCGATAATGGCTTGATAAAATAAGAGCGTTGCCGGATCCAAGACGTCGGTGGTCTCGAGGCCCTCGAACTGCTGTTGCGCCTCATCAAAGTATCGCCCCTGGGCCAGGCTGCGACCCAGTAACAAACGGAGGTTATTACGAACGAGGGGCGCAACTTGGTCTCCATCCAACCAGTGACTCAAGGCAATCGTTTCGGGTGTCGCACCTCGCTGGCAGGCGGCGACCAGCGTTTCCGCTCGCTCGTCACCGAGTCCGATTACCTCGCTGACACAATGTAGATTGCCGCGCCCGTTTTCAGACTGTGCTGGGAGCGACCAAAGTGCGTTCACCTTGTGCATGACTTGAGGTGATGCCTGTCGCTGCTGCAACCACTGATCCAAATTGCGTCGCACCGCCGCATCCGTGGGGATCTGCCAGCTTGGCTGCTCGTCGGCTGCCAATAGAGAGGATCCGGCAGCCCAGACAACTGCCGAAATTTCCAGAATAATGACCCATCGATCTACAAGTTGCATCGTTTTCTTTCCCGATCCAGAACCATAATTCGCTTTTCAGCGATTTTCCCCCCGCACGATATCCCGCGCTATTTTTCCGATTCGTTCCTCTCGCTCGGCGAGCCTGTGCAATTGAGGCAACAATTTGGCAACCGACTCCTCGTCACGATCGAACATCTCTTGATAGATTGCGGTTCTTCGATTCACACGCATTTGCAATGCTCGGATCATTTTCAATTCGGCCAAAGTATCGACTAAGGGTGGATCGGTTGGCTGCCCACTTGCTGAAGAGGCCGCGCCGCGACGTGCCTGCTGTTCCTGCTGCGCTTTTTTTATCGCCGCGAGGATATCTTTCAGGGCGTCGATGATGTCCTGCTCAATCTGTTGTGTTAATTTTCCGGTCGCACCCGTATCCAGCCGTACCATGACGGCCTCCATATCTTCGCGGATTTGCCGGGCCGCCTCCGGGAGCGCCACGGCGGTGGCATCTTCACGGAACAGCACCATGACCGCGTCGATCTGGGCGACGATTTTTGCCTCCTTGCCGCTGAGTCGGCTGGCTTCGATTGCGTCGGCTCGATCGCGATCTGCCGGGGGCTTTTGATCGAATCGGACTGTGGCCTCGTAGACCTGCTTCTGCATTCTCAACATTTTCCGAAACCGCCCCTCCAACATGACCAACAGTCGCTCGACCTCTTCTTCACGGAGTTGTCGCAAGATCCGCTCGAGTTCTGCTTTGGCCTTCTCCAGCGAGGCGATCGCAGCCTCCTGGTCCTCAATGGCCTCTTTGCGCTTCGCTTCGTCCAGTTTTTCCTCTGCTGCCCGCATCCGCTTCTGCGCTGTTTCAATCTGCCGCTGGGGGAGAAACTCGTTGCTATCTGGCGATTCCTTACCCGATTCCTTACCCGATTCCTTACCTGACTCCTTACCTGACTCCTTACCCGACTCCTTACCTGACTCCT
>JAUWIQ010000480.1 GCA_030605285.1 Planctomycetota bacterium | reverse complement strand
GTACGTTAGTCATCCTGGGCGGTTCGGTTTCCCCTGAAACCGAACCGCTTTTTTTCGCTTTTGTAGAAACTCCGTCGCTACCTGTGTTCAAACCGGTCGCCAAGTCGTAACGTAGTAAAGTTAGGCGATAGGTTCCTCCGCACTCTCTTGAACGGAACACAGCGCAAAAAATGATATCCATGACCGACGTGCAAAAAATACTCCCGCGGCAGATTTTTCTGTCTTGTATTTTGCTCGCCTTAAGCATTGCTTTGGGCATTTTCTTTGCTTCTCTCACCGCTGGAGGTGCGGAGGATACGCAGAGCAAAACCAAAGACCCGCACCCCCAGTCCGGGGCAGAAGTTGCCGGAAAGAGCACGTCTCAGACGGCCAACGCGAATCGACTGGTGCACGAGACGAGTCCTTATCTTTTGATGCACGCCTACAATCCTGTCCAATGGTATCCCTGGGGTCCCGAGGCGTTTGAACATGCAAAACGTGAAAACAAACCGATCTTTCTCTCGATTGGTTACTCCAGTTGCTATTGGTGTCACGTGATGGAGAGGGAATCGTTCATGGATCCCGAAATTGCTGCGTTTCTCAATAAACATTTTGTCTGCATCAAGGTCGATCGTGAAGAAAGACCTGATGTAGACGATATCTACATGACGGCAATCCAACTGCTCACCCAACGCGGAGGGTGGCCACTCACCGTATTCATGACACCCGAGGGCCTGCCTTTTCTCGGAGGCACCTACTTTCCGGCACGCCAAGGTGACCGAGGACCGCGGATTGGATTTTTAGAATTGATCACATCCATTGCAAAACTCTGGAAAGAGAAACCGGAACCCATTCAAGAACAGGCGCGACGACTCACCGCGGCGGTTGCTGAAGTGGTCCGCGAACAACAAGGAGATCGGCAAGAGACACCAGAGCCTGCACAGGTAGCCAAAGTGCAGCAAGCAATGGGAGCGCACTTTGACGATACGTATGGTGGTTTTGGACAGCCACCGTTCCCCGCACATCAGCCAAAATTCCCCAGCCCACCGGAACTCCTTTACCTGGCCGATCGTTTCGGTCGCGAAAAAGATCCGGAAGCTGAAAAAATGCTTATTCTCACACTCGATAAAATGGCGCAGGGTGGCATCCGCGATCATGTGGGTGGCGGATTTCACCGCTACAGTGTCGATCGATTCTGGAATATTCCACATTTCGAGAAAATGCTTTACGACAATGGGCAGCTTGCCTCGGTCTATGCCGAAGCCTATGCGCTCACCGGAAATGCAACGTATCGCCGCGTTACGGAGGAATTGCTCGATTTTATTCTCCGAGAAATGCGCGATCAGCAAGGTGGTTTTTATTCTGCTATCGATGCGGAGACCGATGCCGAAGAGGGTAAATTCTATCGCTGGGAGTTGGCCGAATTGCAAGACCTGCTCAGCCCCGATGCATTTTCTTGGCTCGCTCCCATCTACAGCTTTTCCGCTTCGCCCAATTTCAAGCATGAGGGCCACGCCTATTACGTGCTGCAACTTACCGATACGCCCCAAAAGCTGGCGACGGAGCGAGGACTCACCACAGAACAACTCGAAAAAAAAATTGCGCCGTATCGCGATCAGTTACTCGCTGCACGCTCACAAAAGAAACGGCCACTGACCGACACGAAAATCCTCACGGCATGGAATGGCCTGATGATCCGTGGTCTGGCCGATGCCGGACGGATTTTCAAAGAAGAGCGCTATCTCGAAGGGGCCAAACAGGGTGCAAACTTTGTTTTGGGACAATTGCAGCAAGAGGACAGTCGGCTATCGAGGTCGTATCGGGAGGGTGCTTCGCAGCTCAACGCTTATTTAGTCGATTACGCATTCTTGGTCGATGGACTGATAGCACTACACCGCGCAACGGGAGATCCACGCTGGCTTGAAGCGGCTCGCAAGCTTACGGATAAACAGATCGAATTATTTTGGGACGATGAAGACAGTGGGTTTTTCTTCACCTCAGACGATCATGAAACACTCATCGCACGCGCTAAAAAACAAACTGACAGTGTCCTCCCCTCGGGAAACGGCGTGACGGCGCTGAATCTCATTTATCTCGCTGAGCATGTGCCTGAAAGTGACTATGATGCGTATGCCGAAAAACTCGTCGGTGTCCTGGCACATGCACTACAAAACCCTCAAGCTGCCAGGCGCATGCCGACCGCAGCGCGCGCTGTAGCCGCCTGGCTTGCCTTTTCGGGTTCAGACGGAACGAATAAAGAAAACTAATGTAGATTTGTCCGTGCTGGTAGGCTTCGGCGATTGATTGGTATCTAATAACACTAATCTGCGTTCGCGGTGATTCTTTTAGCGAGTTTGTTGCATGTCTCAATCTTACGATACTGCGATCGTCGGTGGCGGTATTGTGGGCTTGGCCACCGCGTTGGCACTCACCGAAAGACAAAACGGGCGATCCCTCTTGTTGATTGAGGCCGAGCCAACATTCGCTGCCCATCAGACGGGGCACAATAGCGGTGTGATCCATTCTGGTCTCTACTACAAACCGGGGTCGAGTAAAGCTCGGAATTGTGCCGAAGGTCGCCAAGCGATGTATCGCTTTTGTAACGACTATGGCATTCCACATGACGCCTGTGGAAAAATCGTCGTC
>JAUWIQ010000311.1 GCA_030605285.1 Planctomycetota bacterium | reverse complement strand
GTTGTTGTCACAACCGCAAGACTTATCGCAACCGCAGGACTTGGCAGCATCACAGCCGCAAGCTGGTGCAGCGTCGCAACCGGTGTCGCAACCACACGTAGCTTCACAGCCGCAACTGTCGCACCCACAGCCAACGCCTAGCATACGGTCGAGCAGTTCGAAACCGTAACTATGCTGACTGGTGCATAGGCTTACGCTCAGGACGAGCGCGCCGACAAATATGCTCCATTTCATAGAACTAAAACTCCTTTACGATTCGAACCGCGAGTTAAAATCCTGTCTGCGGCTCACAAAGAAATTTGAGAAGATTTTTCTCACTTCCTTGTGAGTAGCCTCAACGCCAGCTGTTGGGTCATCAGCCAGGTAGTGGCGGTCGGTACAGTCAGGTTGGCTGGGTGGGAAACCCGAGGTTCATTTGGTGGATCACGGCAGGGCCGAGCTAGCCATTCCTTGGCTTGCACAAAACGAGTCACCCCGACGCTCAAAAAATTGTCTTGCCACTCGCAGGACACGTTGATCCGTGACTAAGCGACAACTACCGTATCGGCTGCACCAATTAACCGCCTTGAAAGTTCCGAACCCATTTTTCGCAAATGTTTTACGACTACTGTTAGGGTGAGTTTGTGGGCTTCATAAGGTAGTAAAAAGATAACGATTGTAAGGGCAAATAGTCTCTCCGGTTTGCCCTCAGGAATGACCCATGATTTGGCTGGCGAACCAACAAAACCCAGGGAAAATAAAGAAAAACAGCCCGACTTGCAGTACTTTTGAGTACTCGGTTGAGAAACTGCTCGGGGCCCAGGCTCGTCGTCCAATCGGCAGGACCCCCAGGACAAAGATCGTTATCGGCGTTCGGCATCCGCATGAACGGCCACTTCATTAATGGCCGCTTGCATCGCCTTTCGGTCGATTTGGTGAACGTCCATTGGCTCCCCGACGCCGCGGAGCATGGTGAGCGTTAATCGACCGCCCAGATGTTGGCGAAATTCCTCCAGTCCGGCAAGCAACGTGTTTTGGTCGCTGAGGAAGCTGATTTGGAGGTCAAAACCGAGGTCCTCAAGGCATTGCAGCACGCGGCGAGAATCCGCCTTCGGAAGCCCGTGTACCATCGAGGAATAAACCGTATCGATAGCAAGTCCAATCGCGACCGCCTCGCCGTGACGCAATGTAAATCGGCTCATGGCTTCCAGTTTATGCGCCGACCAGTGCCCAAAATCCAGAGGTCGTGCTTCAAGTGCCTCAAAGGGATCGCCCCCTGAGGTAATGTGGCGGAGATGCCACTCCGCACTTTGTCTGATGATGTTGGGAGTCGTGTCGTCCGTTCGCGATTGAATCTGAGTCGCGTGTTCACATAGGTTATCGAACATCCTCGGGTCCTTGAGGAGTGCGACTTTGACGGCCTCCGAAAATCCGCAAATATAGTCGCGGTCGCTGAGCGTCGTGAGTAACTTGGCATCATTGATCACCGCCCACGGTACGGCAAACGACCCAATCCAATTCTTTTTACCAAAAAGGTTCACCGCATTTTTAACACCTACTCCCGAGTCGGCCTGGGCCAGGGTGGTTGTCGGAAGGCGGATTAGTCGAATCCCCCGGTGGGCAATCGCCGCGGCAAAGCCAACGGCATCCAGGACGGCACCCCCCCCAAAGACCACCACGTAACTGCGACGATCCAGGTCCGAGACATGGAAAACTTTGAGCATCCTTTCCAGGATGTGGATGTCGTTTTTTATTGTTTCCCCGCCGGGAACTTTTTGTACATTCCCGATTCGGAAAAAATGATCGGCATAGCTGTCCGAAAAGCCATGGATTTTTTGCACCAGATCCGGGTCTGTGCGGGCAACATCCTCATCGACCCAGAATTGAACCATGGGCTGTCGATTGCCAGAGGGTGCTAGGATTTCGGCTAAAGTGGTCTGATCGTTACCGAGTACATCGTCGGTGAACCGTATGCGATGGATGAATTTGGCGGAAAAAGGAATGTCGAGATGATTTGTTTTGTCGTGGTCACTCATCGTTTTACACAATGGAATGGTTGAAATCGGGGTAAAAATATCAACTCGAGAGTGGAGTCTGCTGAAAGCCCCGCTTTGCTTCACTCTACCGAGTACATAATATGATGGCACGCCATTTAGGCAGCCGTCAACTGGTATTTCCCCTCTGCGATCCGCAGATCATTGGGATATTTGCGTTTAGGTGATATTTGTCGTTGCCCGGGATGTCTACCCGGGATGTCTATTGGTTAAGCAATTCTTACTTTAACAGGAAAAGTCAGGCGATGTTCGAACAACTCGAAGCGGCGACACCCGATGCCATTTTGGGGCTGACTGAGGCCTACAAGAATGATCTGAATCCCGAAAAGATCAATCTCAGCGTTGGGGTTTATAAAGATGCCTGCGGTGCGACCCCGGTGTTAGCTACCGTAAAAGAGGCCGAGGCCAGATTGCTCCAGAGTGAAAAGACGAAGGCCTATCTGCCCATGGCGGGGTCGGCGGAATTTGGCGATCGTGTTCAGTCGCTGCTATTTGGCGCGGATCACGAACTCATTAGTAGCCGCCGTGTCGTGACCGCACAAACGCCGGGCGGGACTGGGGCACTGCGGGTGGGAGGAGATTTTCTGCACACCCTGTTTCCTGGATCGACACTTTGGCTCAGCCAGCCGACTTGGCCCAATCATCCAGGCATCTTTTCTGCTGCGGGGGTCCCGATTCAAACGTACCCTTATTTTGACGTGGCCACCAACGCCCTGGCGTTTGATGCCATGATCGATCAGTTGAATACCATCCCCGTGGGCGACATCGTTTTGTTTCACGGCTGCTGCCACAATCCCACGGGGGTTGATCCAACACCCGCCCAGTGGGAGCAAATTACCGAAGTCGTTTGCCAGCGGAAGTTGGTCCCGCTCGTCGATTTTGCGTATCAGGGTTTTGGTGATGGGGTTGAGCAAGACGCAACCGGTTTGCGGATACTCAGCCGCCAGGTCCGTGAAATGCTTATTTGCAATTCTTTTTCAAAGAATTTTTCTCTTTATAACGAGCGTATCGGGTCACTGCCGCTTGTTGCGGGCTCGGCCGAAGAAGCGCAAACGGCAATGGGACACATCAAGCTGCGGATTCGGACAAATTATTCGAATCCACCCGCTCACGGTGGAAGCATTGTGGCTACAATCCTCGCGGATTCCAAATTGAGAGCGCAATGGCACAAGGAAGTTGAGATCATGCGAGACCGAATCTGCTCCATGCGAGAGTTGTTTGTGCAGACGCTTACCGCCCGAGGGGTGCAACAGGACTTTTCTTTTATAGCGAACCAAAGGGGCATGTTCTCGTTTTCTGGTTTGAATCCGTCCCAGGTAGCCAAGCTGCGGGAAGATCACTCGATTTACATTGTCGGTTCTGGTCGCGTCAATGTGGCGGGGATGACCGAGGCCAATATCGATAGACTTTGCAAAGCGATTGCCACCGTCCTTGATTAGTAATTTTTGCGAAGGGATGCTTCGCAGCGAAGCATCCTCTCCTTGTCCTGTTCGAGAGGGGTTTTACCACTCCATTGCCGGGAAAAGGCATCTCGCCTCGCGATAAAAACAGGTTGTGCCGGTAGTTTAAGAATATTTTCCCGTACCCGTTTGAAGTTTCCCTGGGGTGGGATTTTTGTTAGAACGACACGATATGC
>JAUWIQ010000406.1 GCA_030605285.1 Planctomycetota bacterium | reverse complement strand
TTGGTCGTCATTTTTTCGATCCTGTTTCTGTTTCGACGGTTTTTTGTGCAGGGGCCGATTGCTTGGGCGCTGTTGAATCTGGCCTTGCTTGCTTTGGGCCTTTCGATGACCGACAGCAATTTCTACGCGATTGCCGCCAAACCGGATAACGTACCCATTGTGGGGTTGGTTTTTTTACTCGGTTTTTTCACCTGGCTTTCCGCATCGCGTGCCGTAGAAAATGATACGCGTGCCGCCCGTGGCGAGTCCTCGCTTGAGCATCAGGGAAATGAGAAGGTTTTGGTTTGGCCCGATCTTGTTTACACCGAACTGATCTGCATGGTCGCGCTCACGGCATTTTTGCTGTTGTGGGGAATTGGCTTGCAGGCGCCCCTGGAAGAGCCCGCCAGTAGCGTAAATACGCCGAATCCGTCCAAGGCACCCTGGTATTTCCTGGGGCTGCAGGAAATGTTGGTCTATTTTGATCCTTGGATGGCGGGGGTTGTGATGCCAAGTTTGATTGTCGTGGGTCTGATGGCAATCCCCTATCTTGATTTCAACCCCAAGGGCAATGGCTATTACACGATCGTCGAGCGGCGATTTGGTTACCTCACATTTCAATTTGGTTTCTTGGTATTGTGGGTGACGCTCATCGTGCTGGGCACGTTTCTGCGTGGCCCTAATTGGAACATCTTCGGCCCCTACGAGTTCTGGGATGTGCATAAGGTCGAGGCACTCAATAATGTCGATCTTTCTCAATACTTTTGGATCTCGGGTATGAACATGGCCTTGCCCAAAGCGCCCGCAGGTAGCAACGGTTTTGTGCAGTTGTTCTATATCATCGAGCGCGAATGGCTAGGGATCGTGTTGGTACTCTCCTACTTGGTTTTGCTGCCGCCGCTGCTGGCCGTGACGGTCTTTCGAAAGTTCTACCTCAAGATGGGCTTCCTGCGTTTTATGATAATGTCCAATCTGTTGCTGGTGATGATGTTGCTCCCTATCAAAATGGCACTGCGTTGGACGGTGAATATGAAATACATCATTGCGATCCCCGAGTTTTTTTTGAATCTTTAAGCTCCCGCGAACCAACGATTTCTAATCATGCTTGCTTCTGAAAAAACTCGCCTCGATACCAAACTGCTGAACTTGGTGTTTGGCATTGTCGCTCTGGGTTTGTTTTTCAGCACGCTGTGGCTGCTCGCTGTGGATCACTACCGCCAGTGGAAGAACTATCAGCGGCAGTTTCAAGAAATCGAGAACTGGACACTCATTTCGCGGGATAACGAGCAGCAAACTGAAAATTTCACGAATAGCGAACGTGAGCTGCAAGCGGCGGTTTCTCGGTCGGTCCTCGAGTTGCCCTCGAAAGATCTGGTAGATCAGTTTATGGAGACAGCACGAGCGGGTGGGGGCACAGGGCCGGCGGAATCCCAACTGGCGGGGGTGCAGGCGGCCTACGAGGCCCTCGCAAAGGCAATTCAACCGAGTGGCAATCCGGCAGAGGACGGCTACCAGCAATTGGTCACGGCCGCCAACGCAGTGCAGCCTTACCGCGAGACGTTTTTTGCCAAGATGGACAAGGTCATTTCAGCGGTCAAATTTGTTGAGGATGACGACGCATCCAAACGAAAGTTCCGACGTGCCGACCTCGATGCCACCAAGAGTAAATACGACTTGGGGGTTCGTGATCAGGTGGCGGCTGAAGATCTCAAGCAGATCCGGTCCAGGCTGAGCGAGATTAAATCCGAGGTTGCCACCCTGACCGCCTCCTATCAAGCGGCCAATCAGCAGCGGAAGGCCCTCGAGACGATCAAGAAGGAGTTGATGGCTGGGGAGTCCGCTGCTCTCATGCAACTTGCGAATTTTAATGCCACCCGACAGCAGTTGCAGAGCAAGCTCGCGGAAAACACCGCCTTCGGCAGAGGTTTGCTCGAGTTGCCTATTATTGATGCGTTTGGTCGGCCGTTGCAGATCGACCAGATTTGGTTGCCCAATCTTACGCTCAATAATAATTTTCGCGATGTGGCTCGCTTCGATCGTTGCATTACCTGCCACCAGGGCATCGATCAGACGGCACCGGGGTCCGCGGTGTTGGCAGGGGTGATGCCTCAGCAGGATTCGCAGATTATCGAGTTACCGACACCCTCGAAGGCTCCTGCGGGTGAAGACTCTCCGGAACGGCCTCGTACGCAGGTGGTCTATGGCTTCGAACTTTCCGAGCACGGTCTCATTCATCGCTCCGATGTCTTAGTCGAGTTTGTCTGGCCACGCAGTCCGGCAGCGGTTGCGGGACTCCAGGCGGGAGATGTGATTACCCATATCCGAGTGGGTGGCCGTGACGAAAAGTTAGTCAGCCGGGCAGATGCTTTGCGTTATCTGGTCCGGCAGGTTCCTTGGGGGCAGCCGTTGCAATTGACAATTCAGCGGGGTTTTCCACACCCCTACAGTTCCCACCCACGTCTCGACCTGTTTGTCGGCTCCATGAGCCCCCACAAGATGCAGGAAATGGGTTGCACCATTTGCCACGAGGGTCAAGGAAGTGCAACAGAATTCAAATGGGCCAGCCACACGCCCAATGATATGCAGCAGGCAGAACAATGGCGAGAGAAGTACGGTTGGTTTGACAACCATCACTGGGTCCTGCCCATGCTGCCGAACCGATTTCTGGAGAGTTCCTGTCTGAAGTGTCACCACCAAGTGGCCGAATTGGAACCGAGTGAACGATTCCCGGACCCCCCTGCCCCGAAGCTGGTGGAGGGCTACGAGTTGGTACAATACTACGGCTGCTTCGGCTGTCACGAAGTCAATGGCTACGATGGGCCCCAGCACCGCATCGGCCCAGACCTTCGCAACGAGCCTCCCTATTTTGCGGCCGCTCAGCAAGTCGATTTCGAACTTTCTCAGCTCACCGCTCAGGAGGTGGGCGCAGTCGATACGGCGGCCGCCAATTCGCCCCAAGAGGCCACCACCACTGTCGCGGCAATCCGACAGCTCGCCCAGGATGTTTCGTATCATCCTGGAAATGAGCGCAAACGCAGAGAATTGTTGGAGAT
>JAUWIQ010000179.1 GCA_030605285.1 Planctomycetota bacterium | reverse complement strand
TGATAAAAATCGACGACCGTAAAACTGCCACTCACCGCCTTGGGGGGCGTGCCGGCCGTGGGAAATGTAAGTTTCACATCGTCGCCGGGCAAGACCAAAAAATAGTGGTCCCCATCACGGCCCATGATCTGGGAGAGCGCGTAACCAATAATAATCCCCGTCTCCTGCTCAAGTGCCTTGTCGTAGATGCGACCCTCTGCGACCGGGCCCCATTGTTGCGCAACACCCTGATCGCTTTCGGCGGCACGTAGGGGAGTCTCGATACCCGAAAACGGATCGGCCTCGCCGACCTTCCGGGGTACGGCCAGTTCGGGTGCGTTTTTTTTCTGGGCCGCCAGCCACGCCTTTTCCTGCGCTGCCAGCCACTGCCGATGCGGCCAACCCGCGACCTCCATCCCGTGCCGATAAGGTGACTCCTCGCCCAGTTCATGGTCTCGGACATCGTAGCCACCGCTACGGAGCTCAAAACTGGGCAGCTTGCGATTTTCCGGATGCTGAAGATAGGCCGTACAATCCCTCACCGCAGCATACGTCTCCGGATCGATGCCGATGAAATTCACCTGACGGTGAACCCAGCGGCCTTGGACCCGGTAGTTGAGCATTGCCGGGACATGCACCGTGGGTGTCATCGCCTCAATCTCCTCCCCCGCGATCTGCCGAATTCGCTCCATGTGCCAGGCACCATCGGCAAAACCCTCCAGTCCACGTCCGTCGAAAACAACATCCGAAAGAATTCCATGAATGCGATACTGCATCTCATGGGTGAATCCTGACATCACGCTATTGACCACAATCAGGGTCGCCACGCCCAACGTCACGCTAATGACCGAAGCGAGCGCAATGTAGCGGGTTTGCAGATAACGCCCGCAGAGAATTATCTTGTACACGGCCAATCCTTTGGCTAGCTGGAGCCGTCCGGTCGTTTTGAAATTTCGTTCTTCATACAGCCTGCTTTACGGTTCTTGTTCCGGGCGTAGCAAGGGAAACAAAATGACCTCCCGAATCGATTCACTCCCGGTCAGCAACATCACCAAGCGATCGATGCCGATCCCCAGGCCCCCGGCCGGTGGCATCCCATGCTGCAGCGCCCGGACAAAATCGTGATCCATTTTGGCCATCGACTCTTCTTCCTTTTGCCCCGCCAATTGGGTCTGAAAAAGTTGTTCCTGCAGATCCGGGTCGTTCAGCTCGGTGTAGGCATTGGCCACTTCCATACCCTGGACAAACAACTCAAACCGCTCTGCAATCTCGGGTTGATCGGGCTTGCGCTTCGTAAGCGGGCAGATGCTCGCCGGGTAATCGATCACGAAGATCGGGCCGGTCAGGGCATCTTCAATCTTTGCCTCAAACACCTCGTTTTTGATCACGTCCGGATGCTTGTCCGTTGTGTCGAAGCCGATCGAGTCGGCCAACGATCGGACCGCATCCTTATCTGCCGGATCGATCCCGGTATGCTCGGCAAAGAGTTCGTCGTACGTCTTGCGGGCGAAGGGGGCAGAAAAATCGATCGTGGTATCTCACCGGGCAACCTGAGACTCCTGACCGCTCGCCGCCAATGCGTCGGTGACAATCTTTTCAGTCAGGTCCATCATCGATTCGTAATTGCCGTAGGCCTGATAGACCTCCAACATGGTGAACTCGGGATTGTGCTTGGGGCTGATTCCCTCGTTCCGATAGACGCGGCCTAACTCGTAAACGCGTTCGATCCCACCAACCAACAACCGCTTAAGGTGGAGCTCGAGGGCAATCCGCATGAACAGCGGGATATCGAGTGCGTTGTGGTGGGTGGTAAAGGGTCGCGCCGCCGCACCGCCTGCAATCGAATGCAGGGTGGGACCTTCGACTTCAACAAAGTCCTCACCATCCAACGTACGACGGATGGAACGCACGATCCGGGTGCGGTTTAAAAAGCGCTCGCTCACCCCCTCCGTGTGGATCAGATCCAGGTAGCGCATCCGCTGCCGCAACTCGGGATCGGTCAAGCCGTGATGTTTTTCCGGTGGCGGGAGCAGCGCCTTGGTGAGAAAATAGAGTTGCTCGACAAAAATTGTCAGCTCACCGGTCCGCGTCCGCTTCAATTCGCCATCCACACCGACAAGATCGCTCAGGTCGAGCAGTTGGGCCAATTCCCAATGGGCCTCACCGACTTGATTTTTTCCGATAAAGAGCTGAATTTTTCCGGTCCAGTCCTGGATGTCGGCAAAAACCAGCTTGCCCTTGCGCCGCTGCAGGATGATCCGCCCCGCCGCCCGGACCTTCGGGCCGTGCTGTTCCGTTTTTCGCGGATCGCCATCGGGCGCTGGCTCGCTGACAATCTCGCTTTCCCGCTCGCGGAGGCTGCCGATCGATTGGTGGTCGTCAAACCGCCCACCCCAGGGATCGATGCCCAGGGCGCAAATTTTTTCCAGCTTCTCACGACGGGCTGCTTCGTGCATGCCTGGGTCGCGAGCGTCTGTTTTGTCTTCAGCTTTGTCTTCAGCCATCGGTGCAGTAGACCTCTTGGGTCAACTCGGGGAAAAACAGCCGTTGCAGAGCGACTGCCGCCCGCGGAGATCAGGGTTTCCAATCGCAAGCAAAACAACGCAGGCATGTTAAAATACGGGATCGCAACATTCTAGTGAAACCTCATAGAGCGTCAATGTCAGCTGCCCGGAGGGCCGGTCTCAAACGCCTGCTAGCTAGGGTGCGCACTTGCGGAGCGGGCTATTCGAGACGGTGACCACAAGACGAGGCAACGATTACAATAACGGTCCCGCCTGATTGGCGGGTCATTTCTTTCCGCTCGAGACTCAAGAGGATTTGCCATGCGTTGCCTACCTGGAGGCGGTCTTTTTTTTCTCGCCCTAGCTGCTGTGACGGTGGCTGCTGTGACGGTGGCTGCTGTGACGGTGGCTGCCGAGCCGGTCGACTGGTCGGTAGCTCAGATCGCCAAACTTCCTGCGAGCGAGAAACCGGTCCAGTTGTTCAATGGCAAAGACTTTGCCGGCTGGGAGGGCCAACTCAGCAAATACTGGAGCATTGCTGAGGGCACAATCATCGGTCGCAATACCGCCGAAAACGCGCCGCTGGCCAGTACCTACCTGTTGACCCAAAAGAAGTATCATAATTTTCGCCTTATCTTTGCGGGCCGCCTCGTGGAGAGTGAAATGCATACCGGCATTGCGCTCTGGGGAAAACGCGTCGAGAAGCAGGGCGATCCCTACTCCTACCTGGGACACCTGGTGATGTTCCCCTCCGGCTACGGATTCTGGGATCTTTATCGCCGGAACCTGATCTATCGGGATACCGAGGGACGCGCCCGCAAAGCGGGCAAACAGCACGATTGGAATCGCATGGAGATCCTGGCCATCGGCAATCGCATTCGCCATGTGATCAACGGCAAACTGGTGGCCGACTGGAGCGACCCCAAACCGGAGCTTTGTCAGGCCGGTCCGATCGGGCTCCAACTCCCCTCCAATAATGTCCCCCAGGAGGTCCAGTTTCGCGGCCTGATCCTGACCGAAAATCCGCAAGATCAACTCATTACCGTGATCAAGGATTGAGCGGGGCAGTCCGCTACATCGCAAGCCGATAGAACTGTCGGGCCGTGCCGCCGAAGATTTGCGCACGTTCTGTTGCGCTGAGCGGGCCCAACAACTCCCGGAGCGATTCGTAAACTTCTTGATAGCTGGCCGCCAACAAACAGACCGGCCAATCCGAACCGAACATCAAGCGCTCAGGTCCGAAGCATTCGAGGGCCGCATCGACGTAAGGCTTCAAGTCAGCCGGTTTCCAATCCTGCCAGTTCGCCTCGGTCACCATCCCCGAAAGTTTGCAGACGATATTGGGACAAGCGGCCGCCGCACGGAAATCGGCCAACCAGTTGTCGGTCCGCTGCAGCTTGATCTCCGGCTTGGCCAGATGATCGATCACCATGGGTAGCTCTGGGAGCTCGTGGCCCAAGCGTGCGGCGTGCCGCAGATGCTTGACGAAAAACAGCAAGTCGAACGGAACCTGATGTTGCTCCAACACCTTCAGACCCCGGAGGATTTCCGGGCGAATAATAAAATCATCCTCCGCTTCATCCTGCGTGATGTGCCGCACACCCACGAATTTGGGGTTGTCCTTAAATTCCAGTAACTGTTCTTCGCACGCCTCGCTCGCCAGATCGACCCAGCCGACGACTCCGGCAAGGAAGGGATGCTGCTCGGCGAGTTGCAAAATCCAACGATTTTCATCGAGATTATGCTGCGTCTGGACAAAGATCGTGTGGTCGATTCCCGCCACATCGATCAGCGGGTGCAAATCCCCGGGCAGAAAACTGCGGCAGATGGCCCGCTTGTCCGGCTGCTGCAGCCAACGGTAATCAAACTGCTCGGCCAGCTGCAGATCCCAAAAATGCTGGTGGGCGTCGATTGCAAGGGCCATGCCGGTTGCGCTCTGGTTAAAAAAAACGGGGTGGAACCCTTGGACTACGAATCAGGAAACCTCGATCATTGCTTTGATCGCACGGGCTTCGGGGCGGATGATCTCGGCAAACTCAGCGGGCACGCGGTCGAAGGCTAACCGATGGGTGATCCAATGGCCGGTATCGATCTGACCCTCTTCGATCGCGGCGATGATCCGGACAAAATCTTCTGCCAGGGCATTGCGACTGCAGAGCAACGTTCCCTCCGGCTTGTGGAACGTCGGATGCCGGAAGCGGACCTCGTCCGTGGTGAGCCCCACAAACACCAACCGACCGGTCGGCGCCACGTAGGCAAAGCTGGCCGACATCGAGCCCTCGTGCCCCGTGGCATCGATCACCACCTCGGGAAGGTTCCCGTCGGTCCGTTCCCGCAATTGCTGCTCGATATCCGCCCCGGGCAAAATGGTCGTTTCGATCCCCATCGTCTCCCGGCAGAAGGCAAGTCGCTGGTCGTTGAGATCCATCACGAGGGGCCGCGCCCCCTCGAGTCGCACAAACTCCAAGGTCGCCAATCCGATCGGTCCCGCGCCGATCACCAGGCAGTTTTCTCCCGCCCGCAGACCGCTCCGCTGGACCGCATGGCAACCAATCGCAAGCGTCTCGACCAGGGCCAATTGTTCGAAGCTAAGTTTTTCCGAGCGATGCAACTTCGCAGCCGGCAGGACAAATCGCGGCCGCAGGCCGCCGTCGATCATGACCCCGATCACCTTCAAGTTCACGCAGCAGTTACTCGCCCCCTGACGGCAGGCGTAACAGTGCCCGCAATTCATGTAGGGCTCCACGCTACAGCAATCCCCGGGGGCAACGTTGCGCACCCCATCGCCCACCTCCAAAAT
>JAUWIQ010000396.1 GCA_030605285.1 Planctomycetota bacterium | reverse complement strand
GATTTTTTATTTTTTCACGTGATACAGCCGCATGTAAGTCAACCAGATCGAGATGCTTTTCACGGGCAACCTTGCGAATCGCTTCTGCATTTTCTTCAAGTCGACGGTTCCGCTTTTCCAAACTGAGACCCAGACCCAACGGATCTTCAAACGGCACAGGGACCACCAAGACCAACCGCTGCGCATAGACACGCAACTGCTCAACCAAATCCGCATACGCCTCGGCAAACGCCTCCGCAGAGCGGGCATCGAGCGCTTCGTTCTGGCCCATCCAGAGTACGATCGTGTCGGCCGCAATCCGTCCGCGATGATCCGGATCCTGGTTGGGCGGTGCGAGCCCACCGAGAAAAAAATTGCGGGGTCGCTGCTGGCGATAGACGGTGTCGGCCTGCCAGGCCAGGTTCCGTATCCTGGGCACCGGCTCGGGGGAAGCAGCCGCCAGGAGCGTCTCCAGATAACCGTGTCGCTGCATTTCGTGCGCGTTCGTTCCACCCAAAATCACAATCATCGGGGGCGAGTCGGGGTTGGGTGGCACTTCGCTGCGAGGCAGCAGCCCGCGAACCGCACCAGGCAGTGCTTCGGCCGCCCCAAGCGGAGCTGCCGAAAGCGCGATAAAAACCCCAACAAAAAACAGGGCTTGCCAGACGAAATCGTGGCAGCAGCGGGCGGAATACCGGCAATCAGTCACGCGGAAGGTATTTTCATCAGGTCGGAGGAGGGCTTTAGACTACACCCATCATAAGCCCTCGCCGCGACGCCCACAACGATCCCGACCGTATCATTCGGGCTAGCGTCGGCCCAAAACATCTAGAGGCGCCGATCGGATTCGAACCGATGGTGGCGGATTTGCAATCCGCTGGCTTAGCCACTTGCCTACGGCGCCTGCTGCTTTCGCAGCGTTAAATTAGGCACTTCATGCGGTTGGGTCAAGAGCGACTAGGGAAACACCCGGATTCAGAAAGGCGGAAATAGGTAAGTTTTTCGGATTGTCCCGATCTGCGTCACTGCGAATTCCCTTGATGTTCCGCGCTTTGGATTGAACCACTGAAGTTTAGCCAACGGCTCGCTCGATGGAGAAGAAAGAGAATAGTCGCCTTATTGCCCTTGGGCCACGCCCCACCGAAAAGGATACCCGGGTAATGAAATTGCTTGACGCACTTCGGCATCGATCCCAGATGCGAAAGGCTGCCGACTTGGCCGTGGAAATTGCGGACCGCAGCCGACAAAAAGTCTGGAGTCGGGTTCAGAAGTTGATCTTTGAAATGGATCCTCAGGAAGCCCGGGGATACGTGCGTGCCCGCACCACCGCCGTGATCCGCGAACAGATGCTACTCTCGCTCGGCACCCGCCACAATCTGCCCGAATCGGTCGTGGCGATGATCGCCACGATGAGCACAGAACGGGTCGTTCATCTGGTACTCGTCGACTTCCTCTCCAGTGGTGAGTCGGGACGTCGCGTGGCCGCCTGAGACGACCCCGTTTTCAAGTGCTTGCCCGCAACGCAATCCGAATCCGCGCCCGACTCGCCGCGCCTCGTTGCTGCCCTGCTGCGATAGGGGTAAAATGTCGCAATTCGGGCAATCGCCTCGGAGTGGAAGTCGAACTGCCTTTCGCCCTCGGCATCCATTGTCCTTTTCACTGGCGGCCCTTTCTTTGCTGGAATTGAGGCGTTGATGACATCTGCTGCTGCGACTCTCAGCATCCCGGCTGAGGGTGCGATCGATTTACTCGCGCTCGGCGCGCTCGTGCACCGCCTCGATCCCGGCGTGATGCCGTTTCGTAAAGCAACTCGCTGTCAGATCCATGTCAGCGGCGGTGAATTCAATGTCGCCGCAAATTTGTCGGACTGCTTCGAGATGCGCACAGCCCTTGCCACCGCCATGGTCGATCATCCGCTTGGCGAGTTGGTAAGCGAACAAGTCCGTGCAATGGGTGTGAGGCCGTACTACAAGCAGTTTGCCAACAACGGAGTCAACGGGCCCAACATCGCCACGGTTTACAGCGACCGGGGACAGGGTGTGCGACCGCCGGTCGTCTTCTACAACCGTGCCCAGGAGGCAGCGGCCCTGCTCAAGCCGGGTGATTTTCCCTGGAAAACTATTTTTTCTGGCGGTGTCCGTTGGTTTCACAGTGGCGGAATTTTTGCTGCCCTCTCGGCTTCGACAGCGGAACTGATTCTCGAGGGCATGCAGGCGGCGAAGGCTGCGGGGGCGGTCGTCTCGTTCGATCTCAATTTCCGCAACCTGCTTTGGAAAGTATCGGGTGGCCTTGATACGGCCCAGCAAACCTTGCGGAGGATTGTGAAGCATGTCGACGTCCTCGTGGGGAACGAAGAGGACCTGCAAAAGGGCCTAGGCTTTCGCGGTCCTGAAGTTGCTCCCGACTCCGAACTGGATCCTGCTGTTTTTCTGGGAATGATCGATGCGGTGCGGAGCGAATTTCCGCAACTCAAAATATTGGCCACGACACTTCGTGAAGTCCATACCGCCAACTACCATCGTTGGAGTGCGGTGGCCTGGGCTGACGGGCAACACTACACCGCGCCTCGATGCGAATTGCAAGTCTTGGACCGTGTGGGAGGTGGCGATGGCTTTGCAGCGGGTCTGTTTTACGGTCTCCTGGAAGGGATGCCGGTCCAGGAGGCACTCAATTTAGGTTGGGCGCACGGCGCCCTGTTGACCACCTATCCCGGCGACACCACCATGGCGACGCTGGCTCAGGTAAAGGCCTTCGCCGCAGGTGGCGGAGCGCGGATTGAACGCTAAATCAGGGAGCTTGATAACTTGGCAGAGCCTCACGAACTTTGCGACTTTGGGATGGTTGGACTCGCGGTCATGGGCGCCAACCTCGCGCTCAATGTGGAAAGCCGGGGTTATCGCGTGGCGGTCACCAATCGAACCCTAGACAAGGTAGATGCCTTTCTCGCGGGACCAGCGGCGGGAAAAAACTTTGTCGGCTGCTACAGCCTGGCCGAGTTAGTAGACGCCCTCGCAGTACCGCGCAAAGTCATGCTGATGGTCAAGGCCGGGCCGGCCGTAGACGCCCTGATCGATCAACTGATTCCGCTGCTCTCGCCTGGCGATGTGATC
>JAUWIQ010000479.1 GCA_030605285.1 Planctomycetota bacterium | reverse complement strand
GCGTCGACGCGCAGCGCAAGGGCGAATTAGAGCAGCAGTGCTCGGTGCAGAATGCACAAACTTGGGCCCGATGCTACCCTAGCCCAATCGGGCGGATGGGTTGATAACTTTGCCGCCACGCCAAGCGGGGCGGCCAGATCGTCCGGGACAAGTCGTCCCGGCCACGAGTGCTGGACGTGCTCGGCCAGCAGAATACCACTCAATCCCACCAGGGCACCACTGCAAATGCACTGGCAGCCTCCGGAGCGACTCGGCTCGAAAGGTGCGTTGGAATGGGGATCCGCATCTATGTCCGCATCCTGCGGTGGCGATGTGCAGTGCGAGCAGCAGTTCTTGACCGCACCGCAGCAGGCATCGCTGGACGGACAGAGGCCCGCCAGACAGCGGAGCGGGCAGGTGACGATCGCCCCAATCAGCAAGATATTTATAATTGTACGGATCATAGAGAACAACCTTTAGTGTGCATTGTATTTGAGCCGCGCCAGATTAGCAAACTTGTTTTAGACGCCATGTATGCAGATCGGGAGCCGTTTCCGGTTTGGCATCGGCAACGAGTCGCATCCGTCTGTGAAGCGTCGTATCGTAAAGAGATGCAATCACAAACGCTGTACCGAACGTGCCTTCGAATGCTTGCGAAAACATTGGCCGATCGATAGACTACGACGAGCAACGAACGTTGCTGCTGATAGGCATCTTTAGCAACACGCGTAAAGCAGAGGTCGATTGCCTGACTCCCTTCCGCTCCACTTTGTTGCTCGCTTTAACTCACACTCACCTTTCGAAGAGGTTTCGCATGCGGTTTTACGCTTTCTTCCTCCTTGCAATGACCTGCCTTCTGCAAGCTGTCGCTCCTGAGGCAGCACGAGCCGAAAAAGATCCCGATGGTATTCTGGCCCGACGAGTGGGCGTCTGGAATGCCAAGGTTACTATCAAAGTACCGCAGGAAATGACTTTTGAGGGACAAGAGAAAATCGGCTGGGCTCTAGAACACAACTACCTGATGGGAAAGGGCTTCTACGACGACAAGGGAGACGGTAAGAAAACTGAAGTTATTAACCTGATGACCTACAATCAATTTGACAATCGCTACTACATGTGGGAATTCAAGGCGAACAGTCAGGTCCAACCAATCCCAACTGTGGGGACATGGGATGCCGGAAAAGAACAAATGACACTGAGCGCCGACTATGGCGACATGGGCACGGGCGAAGGAATCTGGAAATTTAAAAAAGACGGAACCTTTACTTGGACGTATGAAATAACAAATAAAAAGGGTGAAGTCGTTTCCTCGGTGGCGGGCACGCAATCAAAAAATAAAAAAACAAAAGAAACTACAAAAAAATAAAACTCAGCGACCACATATTTTGATTGTCAAAAGGAGTTATAAATGTCTAAGACTCGATTCCTGAATTATCTCTTACTTTTTCTCTTCACCGCGTGCTCCAACGGGAGTGGCATCTCCAATGCCGAGATTCCCAATGACCTGATGGACCGTTGGGTAGGCACTTGGAATGTGGAAGTAACGCTCAGAAAATCGGCCCTGGTCCCGGAGGAAATGAACCTGAAGGGAACGCAGACCGTGAAATGGATTCTCAACAAATCGTTTCTGCAAACCAGGCAATCTTTGGACGGAGGTGCATTTAAAAAATTGAGTTTGACGCGTTACGAGCCGAACGAGGGCGTCTTTCTATTCTGGGATTTCGACAGCAATGGAAGCTTTCCGATGGGCATTACCTACGGGAAATGGAATCAGTCCAAAGGCAAAATTGTACTGAGTGGCGAATACCTGGGCGCTACAGGCGAAGGTGTCGTTCAGTTTGGTGGCGACGATAAGGTGGAAGTGACCTTCACGGTGCGATCCGAGGAGGGCACCGTGCTGCTCGACTTGGAGGCAAGTTCCGAGAAAAGCGATTAGGGATTAAAAGAGAGCTGAAATATTAGCGACGCCCGCGGCAAGCCTAAGCCAACTCGTCTCCGGCACTTCCGCCCAGTGACTCGGTAGATCGTCGAGCGGTTCGGAGAGAATGAGATACCCGTCTTCGGGTAACTCAATGCGGTCTCCACTGGCCGATTCGAGGACTGCCCCGGGTGTGCTGTGATAGAGCGACGGCTGCGCATCGTGACTCGCATAGCGGGCCGCATAAATGGTCTCACCATCGCTTGTCGCCACGGTCATGCGAAAGGCTTCCTCCACTCCCTCGGCCACCCGTGCCTCTTCCACCTTTTCGATCATCCGGCAGATGCCGCCCTGCGGATCGTCCATCATTCCGAGGGTGAGACTGAGCAGAAACATTGTTTCGGTATCTGTCTGCCCCTGTTTCTCAGCATACAACTCCGGGCTGATTTGCATGTCGAGTCGCTGTTTGATTTTTCCAAACTCACCGATGGCACCATTGTGCTGAAACAGCCAGCGCTGGTGTCGAAAAGGATGGCAGTTGCTACGGACCACCATGCTGCCGACCGCCGCCCGAATGTGACCGAAAAAAAGGGGCGAGCGGATATGTGCAGCGAGGCTGGCTAAATTGCGATCATTCCAGGCTGGACGCGTATCGTGATACACACCCGGTGTCGATCGGTCCGTATACCAACCCACCCCGAATCCATCGGCATTGACTTCAAAGGTCGACT
>JAUWIQ010000355.1 GCA_030605285.1 Planctomycetota bacterium | reverse complement strand
TTTCAGGTTTCTGCGTTCGAGCAGGATGTGGCTCGCAAACGATGGCCAGATTTTGAAAGCCGCGTCGAAGCGAATACACTTTGCATTGCCGCCATGCTAGATGTTGCAGGCGTACGAGCTACTTTTTTTGTCTTGGGGTGGGTCGGAGATCGATATCCCAAGCTAATACGGGAACTTCACCGGCGTGGCCATGAAATTGGTTCGCATAGTTACTGGCATCGCTTAATCTATTCACAGAAACCCGCAGAGTTTCGCGAGGACTTGAAGCGATCCCGGGATGTCCTCCAAGACAATATCGGTGTTGCCGTGACTTCCTATCGGGCACCCAGTTTCTCAATTACTGAGCGATCCTTGTGGGCCCTTGAGGTGCTGGTGGAAGAGGGCTTTCGCATCGATTCGAGCATCTTCCCAGTGTATCACGATCGTTACGGTATTGCTGGTGCGCGTCCAGACATCCATGTCTTAGAGACATCGTCAGGCCCCCTGACCGAATTTCCCCCATCGGTTGCCCGCTTGGCTCTGTTAAATCTTCCGGTTTCTGGCGGGGGTTATTTTCGCCTGTATCCTTTTGCGGTCACCCGTTTTTTTCTTTCCCGTATTAACGGTCGCCAGCGGCACCCTTTTATGTTCTATATTCATCCTTGGGAAGTGGATCCGGAGCAGCCCCGCTTGTCGATCACTTCCAGAATGGCAAGAATGCGAC
The DNA here is from genome assembly GCA_030605285.1 of Planctomycetota bacterium. The sequence goes on along the minus strand of JAUWIQ010000355.1, from coordinate 2,737 downwards.
ATTATGTGAATCTTGCCACAACGCAGAAAAAACTAACCGCTCTTCTGAAGCAATTCTCCTTTGGGTGTATGGACGAAGTTGTTGCTGGGCAGATCAATGGGGGAGGGGATGCCTTGGGATGAGCAATTTGGTTGCCCAGGACACGAGCCCTTCTGCTTTCGAGTTGAGGCCCATGGCCGTTTCGCCCGAGAAATCTGAGAGACGGACGGGGGTTCGGCATCGTTCCGCTTGGAAAGTGATCGATGTCGCCGAGCTTTGGCAATCTCGGGCATTGCTTTTCTATCGGTCGTGGCGAGACATAAAAAGTCTGCGATGAATCGAACGGAATACGGCACAATGGAGGGCAGCCGGGAAATTCACCCATGGATGCGCAGAGGATGGAGGGAGGCCGATTTTTGGCCATTGCTTAGGACAACCGCCGATCTAAAATTCGTCCACTTGTTCCGCGGCTTTGGTTATTCTGGAGTGCAAGGAAGCTGGCGGTCGCAGGGCAGAATCTACGGCACGATGATTTGTGTCTAGGGTTGATCCGTTCGGGTATCCGTCTATTTATTTGAATGCAAGTTGTCTTTGAGCCACGATGGAATCCGAGGGGCCGAATGACATTGGTGCCAGGAAGATGACGCGGAAAAAATAAGGCCTCCTTGGGTCGTCAAGTTGCTTGACCTTTTATTCGTGCGATTCATTTCGGTGAATCGAGGTGTTTTGGAGAATTCGATGAAGTTGCGTAAGTGTCTCTTGATTGCCAACACGTTTCCACCTGTGGCGGCCGCAGGCAGCTTTCGGGCCTTGAGATTTGTCGTAAATCTCCCCGAGCATGGTTGGGAGACATTCGTACTGACGGTGCGGGAAGAGGCCGTGGTTAGTGAGTCGATAGACCGCACGCTTTATGATCGTGTACCACCGGACGTCATCGTGACAAGAACGGGTATCTGGCGACCCATAGATAAAATGGTGGAGGGGTTGAAACGGATTTTTACGGCGTCCAGTGGGAATGCCAAGGCTGCGGCGGCTAAAAACGGGGTGAGCGACCCGCAGTATGACGACCACTCCGGGAACTCGGAATCGAAGTTGAAAAAGTGGTTGTTGGAAACCCGGCGGGTTGTCTGTTACACGCCCGATATATGTACGGGCTGGATCGCACCCGCAATCTTTGCCGGCTGGCGTCTGGTGCGTCGTTATCGACCTGACGTGGCGATTTCAACTGGACCACCACACAGTGCGCATCTAGTGGCCATTTTCATCAAATTTCTGACCGGTATTCCGGTAGTTCTTGATTTTCGAGATCCCTGGGCCCGGAATGAATGGGAGACGGACGATGTCAAGCTCAGACAGTGGGCGCAACGTATGCTGGAGAGAATTTGTGTTCGCTTTGCTGCTCGTGTTGTCCTGAACACGGATCGCTTGAGGGAAGAGTTTGCCGCCGCCTATCCCAAGCGGTGGACTCACAAGTTTGTATCGATCCCCAATGGGATCGATGACCAACTTGTGATTTGTGTCAAAGAAATGCTCAGCAACGAACCACAAGAGCACCCCAATGGGGAGTTGAGATTGTGCCACCCGGGTACGGTCTATGGGGATCGTGATCTGAGTCCCCTGGTACATGCGATTGGTGAACTGACGCAGTCAGGTCGCAAGGTGATTCTGGAACAGATCGGCGAAGTTGGTAATCCGCCAAACATCGAGTCCCAACTCCAGAAATGGAATCTTGAGCGAGAGGTACGGTTGCTGGGCCGTCTTACCCACCAAAAAACCCTGCAGCGGATGGCAGCAGCGGATATCCTGGTAGTGATCCAACCCGGCACGATGCTGCAGGTCCCTGCAAAATTGTTTGAAATGTTGCTGTTTCGCAAGCCAATTCTCATCCTCACGGGCGAGGGGGCATTGGCCGATATTATTAAAGAATATCCAATTGGCGTGCTTGCCGATCCAAAGGATACCGTGGCGATCGCAGACGCGATTCGTCATATGGGCGAGAGCCTGCGGAGTCCCTCACAAACTGCCGCTTGGGATCGCGCGATGGTGACCTTTGATAGTCGACAGTTGACCGCCAAGTTGGTCGATGTATTCAATGAGGCCATCCATTGAGATAGGGTGAAAACTTGATTCCCCTCATAGAACTCTGCCTTTATTTTGTTCTTTCGGCCTTCCTGCTTGCGAAGGCCTTCCAGCGACCGATTTGGGCACTCGGCTACTACATGCTCAATTACTTCGCCCAGCCTCAGTACTGGGCCTGGGGTACACCGCTTCCTGCGGGTATGCGGTGGAGTCTGATTGCGGCTTATGTGATGTTGGTCTCTGTCTTGATGTTTGGCACGGAACGGGAATTTCGCTCAGATCCGGACGAAAAACGGACTTCTTTGTTTGCAATCTTTCTCGTCCTTAACGGGCTCTTTGTCCATTTTGTTTTTGCATATTATCCTGAGGGAAGCTGGCCGATTTTCGTAGAAATGACCAAGTTTGTGGTGCTCTATTTTGTGATCGTGAGGTTGATCCAGTCACGACAGGATTTCATCTTGATGCTTTGGTTTCTGGTGCTGGGCGTTGCCTACTGGGGTGGTGCAGCCCGATTCTGGGGTACTATCATCATCGATCGAGGAAGGCTGGAGCATTTCGGGGGTCCTGGCTGCGACCAGTCCAACGAATTGGCCTCGATTATGGTTTGTCTGCTGCCAGTAATCATCGGTTTTTTGGCGATGCTCAAAGGTCGGCAGCGACTCTTTGTAATCGCAAGCGC
>JAUWIQ010000122.1 GCA_030605285.1 Planctomycetota bacterium | reverse complement strand
TAGTTTGAGGCTGCATTTAAATTCGAAAAACCCTTGGCGGAAAAAAGTAATGACTGCCACAAGATTCTGAACGAGGATCGCAATGCGGTTTGTTCCGTTGGCGATTGGCCCGGGCAGTCCCATCATGATCATCGTTGGGACTGTCAGCATCGATCCGCCACCGGCCATGACGTTAATGAAGCCGGCAGCAAGCCCTACGCCAAAGAGAATCAGAGCATGGGTAAGGTCCATCGAAGGATTGAATCCTTAAAAAAAGGCACGTTCCCCGGAGGGAACGTGCCGATCGGTTCTGCCGTTTCTGTGAATTGGAACTATTTTTTTAAGGGCATCTCTCTAAGAGGCATCATCGTCTCGGACAAGGGCAATGGTGCCGACAACGAGGCCGGCGGCACCAAGCGTAATCCCGACCCATTGGCCGATGCTTAGTCCCGTACCTCGATATTGGCTCGGGTTGGGCATCGAACCCCATTGGCCTCGAACAACGTCACCATTTTCGACCAGCAGCGCAAAATGGTTTGCCGAGGGAGGCGCGGTGCCTTCGGCCCATGCCCGAAAACTTCCCGCACCCTGCTGTGAGGCAATCTCGTAGATGCCACCGCGGAGGCCCTCTACAATGAATTCTCCATTCTTTCCGCTTGTGACCTCAGCCACGAGTTGATTTTCCTGGCGGACCACAATCTTCTGTTGGCCGAGCAGTTTGCCTTCTCGGTCGGTGATTCGACCAATCAGGGTACCACCCTTTTTCAGGGCGATATCGGTTAATTGTGGCAGACGCGATGGTTTTTCTGTTTTAACCTCGGGTGTGGTAGCGATTGTCAGTTGAGGTACGAGAACCAGCAACACGAAGATACAAAGCGTTTTGCATCGCATCAATTCCATGTTCATGTTTTTCTCCCTATGATGCATCCACAAGGGCAATAGTACCGACCACCAGACCCGCGGCACCGAGTGTGATTCCTATCCATTCGCCGACTGTAAAGTTCGGGCTAGGAAAGCTACCTGGCGTGGGCATCCAACTCAATTGGCCGCGAACCACTTCGTCGCCTTCGATCAGGACGGCAAATTGTTTGGCCGAGGGAGGCGCAGTATCTGTTGCCCATGCCCGAAAACTTCCGGCACCCCGATCCGAGGCAATCTCATAGATGCCACCCTGAAGTCCCTCTACCATGAACTGACCATTTTTTCCGGTGGTGACTTCCGCGACAAGCTGATTCTCCTGACGGATAATAATTTTTTGTTCACCGCGAAGTTTTCCTTTGTCATCGGTAAGTCGACCGACAAGGATACCACCTTTTTGCAATGCAATATCCGTAAGCACTGGCAGACGCGCCGGCTTTTCCGCCTCTACCTTGGGCGTGGCTGCAAGTGTCAGTTGAGGCACGAGAACCAGCAGCACCAAGCTGGCGAGTGTTTTGCAACGCATCAATTTCATACTCATATCTTTCTCCCTGAGACGGACAATGTGTCCATTAAATGCCCCTTGATTCACCCGCAACAAATAGTCTCCGCCAGTCCGCGAAGGAACAATCTCATAGCAAAAGACATTTTTGAAGGATAGACGACTTTTGACGCGTTGATGTTTCCGCATAAAAAGCGAAACGGACACCGCCGCCTGCTAGCACAAAGCCTGCTAGCTAATGCGATAGTCGTCGATTTGAATTTCTTTACCGAAATCGGCGTAGTCGCCATCGCTACGTGCTCGGCGGAAATCACCCCAGTTGATCGAACGGTAGCGGACAGGCTCACTTCCCAGAGGTGCGCAATCGGTTTCGTAGGCAGGATTGAGAAAGAAGGGGATGCTATAGCGACTGCGCCCGTCGACCGGTCGCACACGATGCAACAGCGCCGGATAACGATCGTTGGACCAGACTTGCATCATGTCGCCTACATTGATGATCAATGCACCCTCGATCGGCGTTACATCGACCCAATTTCCATCGACATGGGCCTCGAGTCCACCTGCGGTGTCCTGCAGCAGCACCGTCAGGACACCCGCATCGGTATGGTGGTGGAGTGCCATATCGCCCAGGGGTGTGGCGTCGGTCGCTTCGCCCGCAGCCAGAGGATCTTCGAGAGGATAATAGTTCAAACGCATGAATCCGGTATGCCTGTCGCCAAAATAGGGATGGAATGTCTGATGCGGCAGGCCCATCCCCTCGCTGAGCATTCCCAGAAGGCGATGCCCCAAGGTTTCGCAAGCGGAAAAATAAGCGCACATCGTGCGTTTGAATTCCGGTAGTGCTTCCGGCCACTGGTTCACACCGTCACCACTGTTGACCTGATCGATTCCTGCTTCAAGATTTGTGGAAGAAACGGCGCCGAAATCAAAAATTTCTTTTAGATCACGTTTATTTTTTGTAAGTTCCTGATCGAAGTAGCCCATCGCATTCTGTTTGCCGCGAAGAAGTTTGCGTTTTTCTTCGTGAGGAAGGGCAAAGAACGCATGCGTCTGTTTCCAGACTTCGTCAATCAATTCGAGTGGAATGCCATGTTCGACAATCTGTACAAAACCCCAGCGGGGGGCCGCCTTGCAAAAGGCCTCTGAAGCACCAGCCGCTGAGAGATTGACCACCGGAGTTTGAATTGCCGCTTCGCTCATGATTCGCTCATTTTATCACGCCCAATGTCTTTGAAACAGGTCACCAAAGAGGGAGACAGACTCTCAGACCGCAGGGTCAGCACGAAAAGAATTAAGCCAAAATCTCGTGAATTGGTTCCACCTCTTCGACGCCAACAAGCTTTTTGTCGAGACCATCGTGGAAGTAGGTCAGGTGGTTCGGGTCGAGTCCCATCAGGTGCAGGATCGTCGCGTGCAAGTTCCGCACGTGCAATTTAACTTCGACCGCGGCCGCGCCGAGTTCGTCGGTCTTTCCATAGCTCACACCTCCTTTGACGCCGCCACCGGCCATATACATCGTAAAGCCGTAGGCATTGTGGTCGCGACCCGGTTGTCGCTTGAACTCGGCTGTCGGCTGTCGTCCGAATTCGCCGCCCCAGATGACGAGCGTTTCGTCGAGCATTCCACGCTGTTTAAGATCCTGAATCAGCGCAGCGACCGGCTGATCGGTGCGCCCACCGTGGTAGCTGTGATTGGCGTAGACATCTTCGTGGGCATCCCAGTTGTCGTTATTGTGTGCACCTCCCGAATAGAGTTGCACAAACCGTACGCCCCGCTCAACCAGTCGACGGGCGAGCAGGCACTTGCGACCAAAATTTTGCGTTTGCGGATGATCGAGGCCGTAGAGCGCGTGGGTGTCGGCTGTCTCTTGCGTTAAGTCCACGGCCTCAGGCGCATGTTGTTGCATCTTGTAGGCAAGTTCGTAGCTATTGATCCGCGCAGCGAGGTTACTATTTTCAACGCGACCGCGTTGATGCTGCTGATTGTATGTTTTGAGTTGATCGAGCAGCCTTCGCTGCATTGCCCGCGTAGTGCCTGCCGGCAGATTGAGATCAAGAATCGGCGGCCCCTTGCTTTGCAGAACGGTTCCCTGATAGGTCGCCGGCATATAACCACTCGACCAGTTGCGCGAGCCACCAATCGGTCCTCCGGTGGGATCGAGCATCACCAAGAAACCAGGAAGATTTTCATTGACGCTGCCTAGCCCATAATTGATCCAGGAGCCGATGCTCGGATTGCCGCTCAAAATGTTGCCCGAGTTCATCATGACCATGGCCGAACCGTGGATCGGTGAATCGGCGGTCATGCTGTGGATGAAGGCGATGTCGTCAACACATTGGGCCTGATGCGGAAAGACATCACTGACCCACTTGCCACACTCACCATGCTGCTTGAATTTCCATTTGGGACCAACGATCACACCTTCATTTTTATGCCCACCTCGGCCAAAGGTTTTTACCTGGATGGTTTTATTATCGAGCTTGTAAAGTTCCGGTTTGTAGTCGAACGTATCGACTTGGCTCGGCCCACCATACATGAAAAGAAAAATAACGTTTTTTGCTTTGGCCAGCCGAGGCGGCATTTTTTGAGCCAGCGGATTGTCGTAGGGAGTTACTCCATCGGCCGCCAGCGATTGGGAGGGGAAAAATCCATCTTTGGCCAGCAGGCCGGCCAGGGCGACAGCACCAAAGCCCCCTCCTGTTTCGTGAAGAAACTGGCGACGGGTGCGATGACAAAATTGGTTGGCCGGATGTTTTTTCATGATGTTGTAACTCGAGCTTGCACCAATCTTATTGTATCACAGAATGTGGGATCTAGTCCAAATAAATGAATTCGTTGGAGTTAATCGCGACCAGGCTAAACGTTTCCAGTGCCCGCCGAAGCGAGGCACCATCCTGTTGCTGCAACTGATCGATGAGCGAAAGGCCCGCATCGATCTCTTGTTTTTGAATCGGTCGCTGCCAGACCAGTTCCAGAATTTCTTTCACTTGCGCGGCTTGGTCATCCGGATACGCACGCTCCACCCGCTCGGCCAGTGCGGCGGCCTGCTCCTGCGCAAACTTGCCGTTGAGCATTGGCAGGGCTTGGGTCGGCTGTGTGGTTTCAAAGCGTACCGGGCAGGAAAGATCGGTCTCGGCAAAATCAAATATTTTTAATATCGGTGCGACCAGCGTTCGTTTGATGTGGATGTAAATGCTCCGTCTTGCGGCTTGATCTGGGGGCGAATGTCCCCAGCCCTTGCCGGGCATCGATTGACTGTGCAGTACTTCTTTGGAAATTTCAGGATAAATGCTGGGGCCTTGCTGCTGCAGGTTCAGTTGGTCGGTGACCTGGAGAATCGAATCGCGCACCTCTTCTGCGCTGAGCCTCCGCATATTCTGGTGACTGAAGAGATGGTTGAGCGGATCGCGGGCCACTGCTTCTTTGCTCGGCCGGGAAGAACTGCGGTAGGTGTCGCTCAGAACAATCTGGCGAATGAGCGATTTCATCTGCCAATCGCCCTCGACAAACTCGGCAGCCAGGTAATCGAGCAGCAGAGGATGGGTGGGTGGTGAGCCACCGAGACCAAAATTATTCGGACTGCGAACAATGCCACGACCGAAGAGATGCTGCCAGAGTCTGTTAACCAGTACGCGAGCCGTGAGCATATTGTCTGTCGATGCGATCCACTCGGCCAGCACTTTCCGGCGATGGCTGCTTCTCGCTTCCGCTGGCGGTTCTGAGAACGTGGGATTCACTGCCGCAAAGATGGCCGGATAGCCCGGTTCCACTTCACGCACTTCGACTCGCGGATTGCCGCGTCCGAGCAGGTGCGTTTTTGGCGCGAGCCTACCGTTCTCGACCACGGCCAGCGCAAGTTGGTTGCCCGGAACATCCGATAGCAGCAGTTCACGACGACGGTTATTCAAGTCGCGATAACGTTTGTACTCGTCGACGGAAATGACTTTGGGAATGTTTCGCCGCAGAACCTGCTGGCGATATTCTTCGTACTTGAAATCATCGCGATCCACGCCCTCGAGTTTTGGCAGGGCCACTTTTTCGATTTCAGCAAGTTTGGCAGCAATTTCTTGCTTTTCGGCATCAATTTTTTCCAGCGCTTCGCTCGCATGTTCTGGCAGGCGTACCGACTGAAGAATATTGGTGCGATCTTTGCTGTAGCGTTTGATGTTTCGATAGAACGCCAGCATCCGGTAATAGTCTTCTTGCGGCATCGGGTCGATCTTGTGATCGTGACAGCGGCAGCAGTTGATGGTCAGGCCCAGAAACGCCTGGCTTGTGGTCGCCAGCATGTCATCGAGTTGATCGAAATAATGCTTGTAGGGATCGGCCGTTTCATCGTCGAACAGGCCGAGTCGGTAAAAGCCGGTTGCAACCATCGACTCAGGAGTTACCTGATCGAGTTCGTCTCCGGCGATCTGTTCGCGGATGAACTGATCGTAGGGCATATCTTCGTTAAAGGCCCGCACGATGTAATCGCGATAGCGCCAGACGAAAGGTTTGGCCGCATCGCGCTCGTAACTGTTTGTCTCGGCGTAGCGGATCACATCCATCCAGTGTCGGGCCCAGCGTTCTCCGAATTGAGGAGAGGCGAGCAGGTGGTCGACCAACCGCTCGTAGGCATCGGGTGCGTTATCATTTACAAACGCTTCGACATCATCTTTCGTTGGCGGTAGGCCTGTCAGGTCGTAGTGCAATCGCCGGATCAACTGGCGTCGCGATGCCTCTTTGGCCATTGGAAGATCAGCTGAGAGAAAGCGCGCGCGAATAAAGCGATCGATCGGGCTTCGGCCACCAGTGGTGGCCGGAAGCGATGGAGGCTCGGGCGCGGTGGGCTGTTGGAAGGCCCAGTGCTCTTGCCAGGGTGCGCCGGTCTCGATCCACTGGCCCAATTTTTCTTTTTCTTCTTCCGAGAGGGGGTCGCCTTCAGGCGGCATCCGCATTTCGTCATCGGCTGCCAGGTGGATTCGCTCCCAGAGGGCACTGGCTTCGCGATCGTCCGGAACAATCGCCCGTTCTCCGGAATCGAGTTCGGCCAGCGCCAGAGCGCGACTGGAAAAGTCGAGACCCCCTTC
>JAUWIQ010000344.1 GCA_030605285.1 Planctomycetota bacterium | reverse complement strand
GGGCCATCCGATTGCGGTTCAGAGTATGACCGCGACGGCAACGCAGGCCATTGATGCCACGGTGGCCCAAGTGCATGCGCTTGCAGAAGCGGGCGCCGACTTGGTGCGGATTGCAGTCGATAACAGCAAGGATGCGGCCGCGCTCGGTGAAATCCGTCGTCAGACATCTGCAAATCTGGTAGTCGATCTGCAGGAGAACTATCGGTTGGCAAAAGACGGGGCACCCCAGGTGGATAAAATTCGCTACAACCCAGGGCATCTCTATCACCACATGCGCGATACGCCCTGGCAGGATAAAGTACGCTTTATCGCCAATGTCGCGGCAGACCATGATTGTGCGTTGCGGGTCGGTGTGAACTGCGGTAGTGTCGATCCAGCGAAGGCCGCCCATTACGACATGGGCGACTCCATGACCCCGATGCTCGAAAGTGCGCTCGAGCATTGTGACTTTCTCGACACGCTCCAATTCACCAGATATTGCGTTTCGTTGAAGGATTCGGATCCCGGTAAGGTCGTTGAAGTCAACCGGAGGTTTGCCTCCGAGCGCGAGGAGATCCCGCTCCACCTCGGGGTGACCGAAGCAGGTCTGCCACCCGATGGCATTATTAAAACCCGCATTGCACTCGAGCAGTTGATCGGGAATGGAATTGGCGACACGATCCGCGTTTCCCTGACGGTTTCCAACGATCGCAAAGGCGAAGAGATTGCAGCGGGTCGGAGTATTCTTGCCGATATTGCCGCAGGGCGCGTTCGCACCGTTGTGGACTATGGTCTCGACACGCTGAATATCATCAGTTGTCCGAGTTGTTCTCGCGTCGAGAATGAGGCGTTTATTGAACTTGCGGAGCAGGTTAAGGAAATAACGCAATATGCCCAGCAGCACGCCCTGACCATCGCCGTGATGGGCTGTCGGGTGAATGGACCCGGGGAAACCGACGATGCGGATTTAGGGCTCTGGTGTGGTCCGAAACATGTCCATTTGAAACGCGGGGCAGAACTTGTGGGCGTATTTTCCTACGAGCAGATCCTCCCTAAGCTCAAAGAGGAACTCGATCGGATGATCGTCGTCCTTGCGGGATAATTCCCTCATTTGATCTGGCATTGCTGCCAAGAATCCCTATCATAGAACCCCGTGAAAAGGGATCGTCAGGAATAGGCCCGATGGCTCAATCAAGGATGGCATGACAAATGAGTGGCCGCATGGGGTGGTTGTTGCTCGTGGTGATCGGTTTCGGGGGTTGCAGTCGCTTCGTTACGCATCCTGAATTGCCGGTGGCCAGCAGCGTTGAATTGGATGAACTGGTCGTCTACAGCGATTTCAAGCTGCCGGACAATCATCGCTTGTTGCGGGATCTCGAAATGCTGCGGGCCGAAATTACGGATCAGTTGTCGATCCCGGTATCCGATGAGCAGGTCTATGTCTATATCTTTAAAACTCCCAGGCGTTACAAGAAATTTTTACGCCAGCATTTTCCCGAATTTCCTGATCGCCGTGCTTTTTTTGTAGAGACCGAGTCCCGCCTCAGTGTTTATAGTTACTGGGGAGACCGGATTGCTGAGGATCTCCGACACGAGGTATCTCATGGTTATCTGCATGCGGTTGTTCCCGCGGTGCCGCTCTGGCTAGACGAAGGCTTGGCGGAATATTTTGAGGGTGGGCCTGGGGATGCTGGGTTCAACCAGCCGCACCTGCAGCAAATACTTGCCGCAACAAATCAAGGAAACTGGCAACCCGACCTGATACGTCTTGAGCGGCTTGAGGATGTCGCTGAAATGCGTCAGATCGATTATGCCGAGGCGTGGCTCTGGACTCATTTTCTCTTACGGACCACAGCAGTTCGTAAGAAACTCCTCTCGGATTACTTGAAGCAATGTCAAGGTCGCCCTAAGCGGCCACTCTCCAAAATATGGTTCGAGTTGGAGCCCGATGCTGAACAGCATCTGGTAGAACACCTCCGGATGTTAAAAAAAGACGAGTCACTTTTTCAGGATCAGCCCGAAACCGTTGTCTCGGAGTCCCACCGCCTGAAGTAATTCTCTGGTTGTCGCATCTTCCTCGGCGGCTTGACTCTGCACCGCGCCGATGCCCTGCCGCTGTAGGTAACGAAACGTCTCCAGCAACAGGTATCTTGCGGTATCGCGATGCTGGGGTGAATCGGCCATGCGGATCTCCGAGAGTCCCATGGTTCGCGAAGCGTTGGGGGGCACCAGCGTTTGCATGTCCCAAAATATTGCGGACACCACCTCGGGCCCACCCCCTAATGGCCGCGCGATGGCTTGAAGTGGGGGAAGGTAACCCTGCGTGCAGGCATCCCACCAGGATCGTGACTTGGGTTCCACGACGTATTCAATCTGTGTGGCGCGACGGAGCCGTAAGAGCTCTCTATCCACACGGGTCTGGAATCCGCCGAGATCACATCGGGAAAGTAAGACACGGCCAACGCGTTGGTAGTTGTTTCTTTCAAAAAGATTGGAGCGCGCCGTATCCGATTCCAGAATTCCCGGCAGTTGACTGCCTCCGTAAAGGCCGAGGTAAAATGGACATACATTGCCAAATCCAGCAGCATAAATTTCTTTCGCGCCCCGGTCGTTCAGATACAACTCGGCTCGTTCGAGCAATTCATCGGCAACCTCCTGCTGTTTGCAGTCGTTGTGTACCAAAAGCATCGAGATGACGCCTCGATGGAAATCGAGCTGGGATTCCTCCTCATTGGGGCCAAATCCCGCATGCACAAATCCGGCGACACAGTTTTTCTCGACCGCGACGATCAAGCCTTCGCGATCAAAATAAGGCTTGGAGAGCCCCCACCTCTCAAACAAGTCGATCGAGATATCCGCAGTCAGCGCAGAATCCGGACCGTGATTTTTCCAGATCTCGACCAGATCGAGAACATCACCATTCAAGAAGGAGCGATAGGAAACCAAGGGTTTCTTCCTCACAAAATTCGAATCAGAACGACGTCACCTTCCACACAGACATCGTAACGTGTTTGTCTTATCCTGTCGCTCAAAAGATAGGCACCGCTCGGGATATCGAATTGCCAGCCATGCCAGGGACACTTGACGGTGCAGCCTTCCAGTTGGCCCTTACCCAGAGGGCCACCTTGGTGGGGGCAGACACCGTCGAGGGCGTAGAAGGTACCCTTCACATTATAGAGCGCAATCAGATGATCTTCGACCACCAGTTCCATTGCCGATTGCGGTGGACAATCCGAGACTTGCGCGACTTGGAACCATTCACTCATAGCGAACAGGGGGTACCAGGTTGAGGCAGCATTTTTCCGAGTTGTATGGGGTCGTGGGTGCCTAGGCCGCGGGTCGCTTTTGTTGACGCACACGCGGTTTGCCCTTCCAGCGTCTATGCGCCCACCAATATTGCTGGGGATCTTGCCGAACAGTCGCTTCCAGGCGTTGCGTATACCAACGAGTTAACTCGGTGACCCCCTGATACTCGTTTCGATCAATTTCCGGGTCGATACTC
>JAUWIQ010000161.1 GCA_030605285.1 Planctomycetota bacterium | reverse complement strand
TGACCCATCATCGACTCGAACCGGACGGGCAGGGGGCGCTCCAGCCCGCAGGACCGCTCGAAGCCCCGTTGATCGTACGCCCGACGAGCGAACCCAGTATCGGCGACCTTTAGGCCAAGTGGGTTCAATCGTATCGCGACCTGCCGATCTTGATCAATCAATGGGCCAACGTCGTCCGTTGGGAAATGCGGCCACGACTGTTTCTGCGTACAACGGAATTCCTCTGGCAGGAAGGACACACGGCACACGCAACCGAGGCGGAGGCCCTCGAAGAGACACGGACCATGTTGGACCTCTATGCCGACTTTGCGGAAAACTATATGGCGATGCCCGTCATCCGGGGTGAAAAGACGGCCGAGGAACGATTTCCGGGTGCGGTGGCAACCTACAGCATCGAAGCCATGATGCAGGATCACAAGGCATTGCAAGCGGGCACCTCCCATTTTCTCGGCCAGAATTTTTCCCGCGCCCAGGAGATCAAATTTCAGAACGAGAACGGCAAGGAAGCCTATGCCTGGACGACCTCCTGGGGTGTCTCCAAGCGACTTGTCGGGGGACTCATCATGACCCATGGAGACGACGATGGACTGGTCCTTCCTCCTCGACTTGCCCCACTGCACGTTGTCCTTCTCCCCGTATTGCGAGGCGACGATTCGGCAACCGCGGTACACGAATACTGTGAGCGCGTGCGCAATGAATTGATAGAACAGCATTATGACGGCGCCCCCGTGCGAGTCTCGATTGATCGCCGTGATCTGCGTGGTGGCGAGAAAATTTGGCAACACATCAAGAAAGGTGTCCCGATCCGTGTCGAGATCGGGCCCCGTGACGTGGAATCGGACAGCTGCTTTGTAGGTCGCCGCGACATGTCCCCCAAAGAGAAAAAGGGGATCTCACGAACTGAATTCACCTCGACCATCGCGACAGTACTCGCTGAAATTCAGGACAATCTCTACGAGCGGGCACTTGCAAGGCGAGGCGAGGCGACCGCCCAAATCGACAATCTCGATGATTTCCGCAATTTCTTTACACCTTCGCAGCAAAAAAACCCGGAGATCCATGGCGGTTTCGCCTCCTGCCATTTTAGCGAGGGCGATGCCATGTCCGCCATCTTGAAGGAGCTGAAAGTTACCCTGCGTTGCCTGCCCTTCGAGGCAGAGTCTACGCCCGGAACGTGTATTTTTTCGGAAAAACCGAGTTCCGGCAGGGCAATCTTTGCCAAGGCTTATTAGCGGGTATGTCGATCATGAACCAGGAATTTCGCGATAAATTTCTCACAGCGACCTTATCCTGCGAAGGTTGGATACGCATGCGATGCAACCCGCATTGTTCCGTCCCACCGAGCACTCAATTCCACCGGCCGTGCTGCACGTGCCCCAAAACGCATGGGTGAACCAGATGCCAATCACAAGGTGCTCCGCATCCTGACCGCCTTCAGTCGCTATCCGGAAGCACTCGACTGGACCGCAGCGCAGGCCGAGCGGGTATGGGGTCAGCAGGTCCTCGAGAGCCCCACCTTCCTTTTCACGGAGACCGACTATTACACACCCTCCATGGGCTCGCCACTGCAGAAGAGATTCTGGGCATTTGCACCCCCAACCGACCCGTCCGGGCTGGCAGACTGGAAATTGCAGTCCAACGCCTGGGAGGCAGAATACGCGGTGGCCGCAGGACATCAGGAACTGCGACCGCTGAATATCGATCCCGGCTATGTGGCACTCGGAAAGTTGGTCCTGGCGTCGACCAAGGACCACGCCCACCGCATCTATCTGCGCGAGGGCATCTACGCCGAAGTTACACTATATTACAAAAACCGTAGCTGGCAGGCTTCGGACTGGACCTACCCCGACTATCGCCGCGCGGACTTTCAAGATTTTTTTAGTACTTGTCGGAAAACCCTGCGCATGCAACTGCAAGAGGAGTCGACGAAGTGAGCTGGCTCTTTATCGGCAGTATCATCCCGAGTCTCCTGATTGCCTGGCTGCTCTCGTATGCGGTGCGCCGCTATGCAAGAAGGTGGGGACGGGTCGACCTCCGCAGCAACGAGCCACCCCGCAGCGACCGGGAGGGGAGAGGACCCATCCCTACCGGGGGCGGGATTGCCATCTGGGCGGCCGTCGTGTTGCCACTCGCTGCGGGTACGGTGCTGCTTGGATTTCTACCCGCACATTTGGCCGCACCTCAAAGCGGAGAACTTGGAAGCCTCTGGAATTTTGTCGGCCCCCATCTCGCCGGACTCGAGCGGCAAAGCGGCAAACTCTGGATCCTGCTTGGCTGCGGAACGCTGCTCATGCTGCTGGGGTTATTCGATGACCGCTACAATCTGGACTGGCGATTGAGAATCCTGTTCCAGACACTCGTTGCCTGCTTGATGGTCTGGCAGGGTTGGCAACTTTCATTCTTTGTCGATCTTCCGCTGGTGACAGCGGCCGCAAGCATCGTGTGGATTGTCGGCTTGATCAATACGTTCAACATGCTCGACAACATGGACGGACTTGCGGCGGGCGTCGCCGCCATCGTGGTGGGGATCCTCACCGCAGTCATCCTGACGGCCCCCCATTCGATCCGCAACGGCCCGCAACTCTTCGTGGCGGGTTTGCTCTTGGTCCTGCTCGGGGCACTGCTCGGCTTTCTCTGGCACAACGTTGCGCCCGCAAAATTGTTCATGGGAGATGCGGGAAGTTACTTTATTGGTTTTTGTATCGCCGCGGCAACCATTTCCGCAACCTTTGCCGGGGAGGGCCTGCCGCGACATGCGATCCTGGCTCCGCTCTGTGTGCTAGCAATCCCGATCTACGACACTTTGACGGTCATCTGGATTCGCTGCCGCGAAGGCCGCAGCCCCTTCGCGGGGGACACCAACCACATCTCACATCGCCTCGTTGACTTAGGACTGTCTCGCAGGGGTGCGGTCACTCTCCTTTATCTGGCAACGGCCGCCTCGGGCCTGGGGGCTTTTTCGCTGCATCTTGTCAATCTGCAAGGGGCGATCCTGGTACTGCTTGGGATCGGCGGCCTCCTCTGGTTGGTCGCCACGTTAGAATTGACCGCTCGCCGACGACGGCTACAGCGCCCGACAGAACCGTCCGAGCAACAACCGGAGTGACTTGGCGACCACGGCCCAGATACTGCAGAATGGACCCCATGTCTTCCAGCAGAACCCCGCATGAACAGACGGACGTTTCCAAACTCCGAGACGGCGACCTGTTCCGCATGCGGTTCCAAGGGGCAACCGTCGCCCTGCTCGTTGCGCAGTTGTTGCTACCGGCCGATGGAACGACTGCAACCGACGGCGCCGGCATCCCCCTGGTGATGCTGTGGTTGCTCCTGTTTGCCCTCTGGCTCGTGGGGGGCGTCTGGCGGTTTCGGACGGGGATCCGGATGGGCGTTGTCGACTTGGCCCTGCTGCTGTTGATTTTGTGGCACACACTCAGTGGTCTTTGGGCACTCGGGCTCACGACTCGAGAGAGTGTGAACATGACCTGGCAATGGATTGCTGCCGGCTGCTGTTTTTTGCTCATCCGTCAGTTGTTCACCAGTCACCGCGAGTGCCGCACCCTCTTGGTGATTTTGGTCGCAGTGGGCGTAGGTCTCGCGGGCTACAGCTACTACCAGTCGACGGTTGAAATCCCGGCGACCCAGCAGACGTACCAGAAAAATCCAGCGACGGAAATCAAAGCGGCCTTTCGAATCGATCCGGATACGGACATCAGTCCGTTGCTCCAGGAATTGTTTGAAGAGCGATTGGCAGCGAGGCGGCCTACGGCAACCTTCATCCTTTCCAATTCGTTTGCGGGATTTCTCACCCCCTGGCTGGTACTCTGCGCGGGGATCAGTTTCGGCGCTTTCACCAGGGGTCGGATCAAAGTAGCCCTCTTCGCGCTCAGCGGGGCGGTCTGCATCGCCGGAAGTTTGCTTGCGACCCATTCCCGCACGGCCGTCCTGGCGGTGCTTTGCGGCTTGGTTTTGTTGGCGCTCTGGAAAATCATGCCCCAGGAAAAACCGTCCGGTCGGCGGATCGTTGCCGGAATCGGCGCAGTCCTGGGTTTGGTTGGCACAACGACCATGTTGCTGATCATAAACCCTAGTTGGTTCCAAGCCGCCCGCCGCTCGGTGATCTTTCGAATCGAATACTGGCAGGCAACCGCCGCCATGATTGCCGAGGCACCCTGGCTGGGCTGGGGGCCCGGTAATTTCAGGGATCGCTACACCGCCTACAAGTTGCCTGCTTCCCTGGAAGAAGTTGCGGATCCCCACAACATGATCCTCGAGGTCTGGGCCACGGCGGGCACACCCGCCATGCTCGCGCTGGTCGCCGTGATTGCCTTCTTTTTTGTGGAGACCCTCGCCCGCCCGCTACCGCAGCGCAGCTTGGCAGACAATCCGCCAGACGCTGGATCGACCCTTGCACATCTGCCACTGGGTGCCCTCGCTGGCCTTCTCCTCGCGCTGCTGGTGGGTCTTCTCTGTGATGCGGTGACTGGGCCGCCACCCGCTGACTTGGTGCTGCTCCTGGTCGCGATCGCACTGGGGTGCATGTACTGGGGAATGCAAACATGGATTGCGGAGGGACCCGTTACCAGGACCCTGGTTGCGGCCGCCACCGCGGCGCTGCTGCTCAACCTTTGCACGTCCGGGGGTCTCGGCAATCCGGGGGTCTCGGTCAACCTCTGGGTACTCCTGGCAGTGGGGCTCAACCTTGTGCCTCAAGCCAAGCCAAGTTGGGTCCCCGCCCGCAGCCTGACCGTGACTACCATTGTTCTCACCGTTGCCTTGGCGATCGGATGTCAGTGGACCGCCTACCGCCCGGTCCTCGATGCTGCCGTGGCGCTACGTCGTGCACGAGTTGCCGAGCAACAGATGGAACCGAAAGCCCAGTTGGCATCCTTGCGGCAGGCAAGCCAGGCGGATGGGCTCTCTGCCGGACCTGCCGCTGCCTGGGCGCGACTTTTGTTTCGGCAGTTACAACTGCAGTTGCTTAGAAACAATCCAGACCAAGTCTCCATCCAGCGGCGACTCGCCGACGATTTTGACCTCGCCATCGATGCCTGGCGAGAGCGCGTCCCGTATTCGGCGGCAGCCTGCAAGGAGAGTGGGGACATGTACCTGCAACTCTATCGACTCAGCGGGCAATCGGTCTGGCTCGATGCGGCGATCGCTGCCCACGAACAGGCGGTAAGCCGCTATCCTAGTAGCAGCAGCGTCCGCGCGCATCTGGCCTGGGCCGAGTCCCTTTCAGGCAAATCCGACCGTGCTGCAGCGATTGCCCGCCGCGCACTGGAATTGGACGATCTTCACGAGCACCCCCGGATCAAACTTGAAAGCCAATTGCAGCAATTGGCGGATCCCAGCGCAGGAGGAGAAAATACGCGGACCCAAATGGAACGGCTGCGGGAAAATCGACTGAATTGACGCTGATTTGACTGCCGCGATACAATAAGAGAGCAACGCCTTTTTTTCATCCTGAAGGCCGTTTTGGAACTGAGGAGTAGTCGTGCGATGAAAATCTTTGCCGTGGTGGTGGTC
>JAUWIQ010000332.1 GCA_030605285.1 Planctomycetota bacterium | reverse complement strand
TTTCTCTTGAAGTAAAGCCGGGCCAAATCTTTGGTCTGCTGGGGCCCAACGGGGCAGGTAAAACGACCTTGCTTAAGGTGTTGCTTGGGATCCTCCGGCCCTCCGCCGGTTCGGCGCGGATCCTGGGAGAAGAGACAGGGTCGGAGCGTGGTCGTCGTCATGTTGGCTACCTGCCGGAACGTCTCCGCATTCCCTTACATCATACTGCCGATTCGGCCCTCGCCTTCTACGGGCGGCTGAGCAGTCTTTCAGGTCGAGCAAGCCGAAGGCGTCGCCAAGAGTTGCTTGCGTCGGTCGGTCTCTCCGCTTGGACCCGGGTCGGAGTCGGAAAATTTTCCAAGGGGATGTTGCAACGTCTGGGGCTGGCTGCGGCCCTCCTGCATGATCCCGAGATCCTGATTCTGGATGAACCGACCGAGGGTCTGGACCCTGTCGGTCGCAAGCAAGTTCGGGATATTTTGCTCGAGGCGAAGCGGCAGGGTAAGACCGTCTTTTTAAACAGCCACCTGCTGCAGGAGTTGGAGCTGATCTGCGATCAGGTCGCCATTCTCAATCACGGACAACTTCGCTATCTCGGTTCGATGGATGCGATCTGCAGCAGGTCCGAATCACCTCAGGTAGAACTGGAATTGCAGGGGGCAGAAACGGAAGCCCGTGCGGCGCTCGATCTCTATGGCGAGGTACGTTGGGAGAAACTTGGGGAGCGGCATTATCGGGTCGGGTTGTCCCTTGCCGATCAGACGGCAATCGATCAGTGCATCGACGGTTTGCGTGCGGGGGGGATCAGTATCATCGGTTTGCGGCGTCAAACCGCGACCCTGGAAGAAGCATTTCTGGAAATTGTCTCTACTGAGCCGTTGGATTCGGACGGGGAATTGGAGCAGAAATGAAACCCTATCTCGCTGTGATCACGGACTCCTTTCGAGCGGCCCTCTGTTCCCGGGTGCTTTGGATGCTGCTGGGTTTGATTACGCTCTTCCTGCTAACCCTTGCGCCCATGGCATTGGAAACGGTGCCGTATCCAGCGGGCGGTTCGCCCGCCGAGGAGGCTTTACAAATTCGCTACGGTGGCCATGATTTTGGGCATCCCATTCCGGTACCTGGAAAGTCGCGAGAACTGCTAACCTCCTTTGCCGTCGCTTGGTTTCTGGACACCATCGTCGACTTTATCGTTGGCGTGTTCGATGTGTTTGTGGCGTTGGTGGTGACGAGTCCCATCATTCCGGAGACTTACAAATCGGGATCGGTCGAATTATTGCTGAGCAAGCCGATCAGTCGTCCCTTGTTATTTCTGGCAAAGTTTACGGGGGCCTGCTCCTTCGTTTTTCTGAACATCGGCTATCTACTCGTAGGCATTTGGTTGATCGCTGGTTTGCGTTTGGGGTTGTGGGATGCCAGTTTGCTTGTAGCCATCCCCGTATTTCTTTTCTATTTTGTGATCTTTTACTGCGTCTCGGCACTCAGCGGGCTCATCTGGCGCAATGCGATTGTCTCGTTGGCCCTGGCGTTGCTCTTCTGGGGCGCTTGTATTTTCGTAGCGCAGTCCAAATATGTGATGGAAACAGTTTTTGATGTTGAGAAGCCCGTTGTCTCCTTGGACAGAGAACCAGGAAGCGATGAACCGGGAAGGGAGTTCTGGAAATCTATTTATCATTTTGGTGTGTTGCCCCTCTATACAATCTTTCCCAAGCCGCTTGAGCTGGACAACACGGTCCAGTACCTATTGAATGGAGAGGAACAGATCGCTGCCGATGCAAAGAGGAAGGGGTCGCGTACTCCGCCGGCAGTGCGAGATCCCTGGTCCCCTGTGATTAGTAGTGCATTGTTTGTGGCCGTGGTCCTCGGCATCGGGTGTTTTATTAGCTATCGCGCTGAGTACTGAGAGTACCGATGGACAAATCCGATTCAGTGGCGGGTGGGAACTCTCCCTTCGAGCGTACAGCGGAACGCGTCCGCGCGTTTCCGCAGACGCCCGGTGTCTATCTGATGAAGGATGCGGCGGGGCTGGTGATCTATATCGGCAAAGCGAAAAATCTCCGCGCCCGCGCGGGCAGCTATTTTCTCAAGGCGGCTCGAGAGGAGCCGCGGACTGCCGTTTGGGTTCAGGAAATTGCCGCTGCCGATTTCGTTGAGGCCGAGAGCGAGGTCGATGCGTTGCTGATGGAATCGCGTTTGATCAAGGATATTCAGCCCAAACACAACAGGGAACGGAAGGATGGCAAAAGCTTCCCCTACCTGCAGATTACCACCCGAGAAGATTTTCCGCGGATTGAAGTTACGCGGACTCCGCGCAGCAGTGGGGTCAAACTCTACGGCCCCTTCCTGAGTGCCAGTACGTTGCGCGGGGCGGTGCAGGTGTTGCAGCGGATTTTCAAGTTTCGCACCTGTGATTTGGATATCGAAGAGGCGGATACCAAATGGCAGTGGTTCCGTCCCTGCCTGTTAGCATCGATCGACCAGTGCACTGCACCCTGTAATCTGCGGATCAGCAAGGAGGAGTACCGGCAGGATGTGCGACGGTTGCGGATGTTTATGGAGGGCAAGAAAAAAAAACTGCTCCGGCAGATGCGCGAAGAAATGCAATCCGCATCAGATGCCCGGGAGTTTGAGCAGGCCGCGCGGCTGCGCGATGAAATCCACTTTCTTGAGACGCTCGACGAGCGTGGAGAAATCGACACCCATGCCCAGCCGGAGGTTTTTCATGTCGATCCCAAAAAGGGCCTTGTCGGACTCAAGAAAGTACTTGCACTCGATGCGGTGCCGCGGACGGTGGAGGGTGTGGACATTGCGCACCTCGGGGGCAGCGATACGGTGGCCAGCGTGGTGCAATTTATCGATGGTTTGCCTTTCAAACCGGCGTATCGCCGTTATAAAATTCGTGGCGTGCAGGGCGTAGACGATTTTCGCAGCCTGCATGAAGTGGTGAGCCGCCGTTTTCGCCACCTTGCGGAGGCGGATCAGGTCTTTCCCGACCTGTTGTTGATCGACGGGGGACGCGGCCAACTCAATGCCGTGATGCAGGCTTTTGAGCAGTTGAAGTTGACGCCCCCAACGGTGTTGGCCCTGGCAAAACGCGAAGAAGAGATCTATTTACCCGGAGTCGACGAGCCCTTGCGTCTCTCGCGGCATAGTTTTTCCCTGCGGTTGTTGCAGTATGTTCGGGATGAAGCCCACCGCTTCGCGCAGCATTATCATCACTTGTTGCAAAGTAAATCAGCGTTGCCCGACGACTGACCTTATGCAGCGGCTCCCAAGCGAAGCCAGAGAGTGGGGTCTGCTACTTCTCTTGGTTCAGGGCCACAAAGGTGCCCGTGTTGGTGGCGACCAGCTTGCCCTCGGAGAAGATGTCTGAGGTGATCTGAATCTGGGCCTTTCCTGTCCTCTCGAGCGAGGAGATGAATTCAGCCATTGCGGCCTCGGAGAGACTGCGAGACTCGGCGACCATCTCGCCAAGCGCCGGTTTGCTGAATTCGGTTTCGCTATGCTGGATCACCAATTCCGTCCGACGGTCGTTGAGCTTGAGGTTGG
>JAUWIQ010000102.1 GCA_030605285.1 Planctomycetota bacterium | reverse complement strand
CGAAGCCCAATCGACGGGGTACTCGTCACCTGGGACATCCGCCAACGTCTCCACGGCAGAACGGTCGAGCCGGGCCAAGTCGTTTTGAGCGTTGCCCAGCCCGAAAAAAATTGGGAGTTGGAACTCGAAGTCCCGGACGATCGCATTGGCTTTATCGCGGAGCGCGAAGCGGAGCTTGCCGGCAAGGATCCCCCGCAGACGATTCAAGTCACCTACATTCTGGCGACTGATCCGGAAACCGAGATGGAAGGCACGGTGAAGGAAATTCAGGAAACCGCAGAAGTCCGTAACGATCAAAGCAACGCGGTCCTGGTACTCGTCGATATCCGGCGCGATTCGATCGACCCCAATCAATTACGAATGGGGACAAGTGTGACTGCAAAACTCGACTGTGGCAAACGTTCGATTGGCTTTGTGCTTTTCCACGACATGTTTGCCTGGATCCAAACAAAAATACTTTTCCGTTTATAAAACGGCGGGACCATCGGCATCCGTGTCGCAGCGATTAGGTCCCCAGCAAGGAGCAGAGTTCGATGGCTATTTCCCTCTCCCGAAAGCTTATCTCAGTGGTTGTCGTTTTCGGCGGCCTGCTGGTGGTTGCAAAGATTGGCTTTGCCGAAATTGTGGTTACCGACTGCTATGTCTCACCCCTGAACGACGTGGATGTACCGGCCGAGGCCCAGGGCGTGATTCGAAAACTCCATGTCGATGAAGGATACGCAGTCAAAGAAGGCCAATCGCTGGCCAACATCGATGATCGCGAGGCCCAAATCAACCGGTCGCTGGCGGAAATTGAGCTGGAAAAATCCCAGGAGCAGGCAGCCAATGATGTCCGGATCCGTTACGCCAAGGAAGACGCCAAGGTATCCAAAGCGGAACTCGATGCGGCACTCGAGGCCAATACCCTCCGTCCAGGTGCTTTCGGCGCCACAGAAATGCGCAAGATGGAACTGCAGTTTTCTCGCTCGACACTCGGAATCGAGCAGGCGGAATTGGAACAAAAAGAACTGGCGCACACCGTGCGCGCGAACGAAGCAAAATTTGACGCTGCCAATGATGAAATCGATCGGCGAAATATTACGTCACCGTTCAATGGGGTCGTTGCGGAAATCCGGATCCACAAAGGCGAGTGGGTCAATCCGGGCGATGCCGTGTTGCGACTTGTGCAAATGGACCGCTTGAGTATTGACGGTTTCCTGAATGTCAATAAAGACCGTGGAGAAGTGCGCAAAGGAATGGCGGTGATCGCGAGCGTCGATACGGGCGTGGGGAAAGTCGAAGCGCACGGGACGATCTCGTTTATCAGTCCTATCGTGCAGGCGGGCGGTGAGTATCGAATCCGGGTGGAAGTGCCCAACTTACAAAAAGACGGACAGTGGGTCCTGCGACCCGGACTCCCGGCAACCTTCCGCATTCCGGACAGCCCCTCTGATCCATCATAACCCCTTCCGGTCCGGGAACTTCGCCGATCGATGGTCACCTTAGCCGATAGCCTGGTTTCCGCCTCTTCACGGCCACTCAACATCCGTTGTCGGCCCGATCTGACAAGCCGCAAACTTCGCTACCATGGCAGTCCGTACTGGATCGTCAAGGAACCGGTGGGATTGAATTATTTTCGCTTCCAGGAAGAGGAATTTGCCATCCTGCAGATGCTCGACGGCGAGACCAGCCTGGACGATATCAAACATCGCTACGAATCGCTTTTCCCACCGGGAAAAATAACGGTCGAGGAAATTGCGCGCTTTATTGGAAATCTTTTCCAGAGTGGCCTGCTGATGGCCGATGTCAGCGGCCAGGGAATCCAACTGATCCAGCGCAAGGAGGAACGGCATCGCAAACAGCTGCTGGCGACCCTCTCGAACGTGTTGGCAATCCGCTTCAAAGGGATTGATCCCGAGCGGATCCTCAACTGGCTGTACCCGAAAACCCGCTGGTTTTTCTCCCAGACGACCGTCCTGCTCTGTCTGAGCCTAGCTCTCTGTGCCTTTTTGCTGGTGACCGTCCAATGGGAGACGTTTCAGGCGAAACTACCTTCTTTCCATACATTTTTTGCGGGCAAGAACTGGCTCTGGCTTGGCATCACGCTCGCGGTCACCAAGGTCCTCCACGAGTTCGGTCACGGTCTCTCCTGCAAACACTTTGGAGGCGAATGCCATGAAATGGGGATCATGATCCTGGTTCTCACCCCCTGCCTTTACTGCAACGTCTCAGATTCCTGGATGCTGCCGAACAAGTGGCATCGAGCCGCCATTGGCGCCGCAGGAATGTATGTGGAACTGGTGATTGCCTCGATCGCGACCTTCATCTGGTGGTTTACGGAATCGGGTACGATTATCCATCAACTCTCTTTGAGTATCATGTTTGTCTGTTCAGTCAGCACACTCCTGTTCAATGGCAATCCGCTGCTCCGTTACGACGGCTACTACATCCTTTCGGACATCCTGGAAATCCCCAACTTACGGCAAAAGTCGAGTGCCATTCTGGGCCGCAAACTGGGGGCCCTTTGCCTGGGCCTGGAAGAACCCGAAGACCCGTTTCTACCTCAGCGTAATCAAGCACTGTTCGCACTCTACAGCGTGGCGGCCGTCATCTACCGCTGGTTAATTGTGTTCGGCATCCTCTATTTTCTTTACAAAGTTTTCGAGAACACCGGCTTTCAGATCATTGGGCAGCTGATTGCCACATTTGCCCTCTATGGTCTTTTAGTCCAACCCCTTTGGAAATTGGGGAAATATCTTTCTGTCCCCGGGAGGCTACAAAGCGTGAAAACTCCAAACTTCGTCACGACCTTGGTCGTGGTCCTCCTTGTGC
Source organism: Planctomycetota bacterium (assembly GCA_030605285.1). Next base: position 4,166 of record JAUWIQ010000102.1, on the reverse strand, counting down.
TTGCCGGCATTCTCTTTGTGCCCTTGCCCTATCATGTGATCTGTACACTCGAAATCCAACCCCACGATGCCGCGCGGGTCTATGTGGAAGTGCCGGGCATTCTAGTGAAATCGTACGTGGAACCGGGCAATCGCGTTCAGAAGGGGGACCGACTCGCGGAACTAAACAACTTGGACCTGCAATTGGAATCGATCCGCCTGCAAGGCGAACTGAGCACCCTCGAAGAAGAAATCAAAAATTTGCATTTCGAACGAAACCAGAGTCGCGGTGACTCCGCCCGCCGAGCGGGCAACGAATTGCTCGCGGCTAAGGAACGAAAACAGAGCGCCAGTACACGCCTTGAGCAACAACAGGAGGATTTGGATCGGCTCACGCTGACCGCACCACGAGACGGCTACATTTTTCCGCCCCCCTTCAAATCGGGGCGACCGGCCGCCGAAGGGATGTTGCCGACCTGGTCGGGTACACCGATCGCGCCTAAAAACCACGGTGCCCGCTTGCAAACCAGTGAACTTTTTTGCCAGATCGGAGATCAAGGTCACATGGAGGCCGTGTTGGCAATTGATCAGTCGGATCGGAATTTTGTCGCGGAGGACCAACACGTTGAGATCATCCTCAACCATCTTCCCAATCTTACATTCGAGTCCAAGATTGAACGGATCGCCACCACCGAGATGACCGAACCGCCCCGTCGTCTCACCGAACGTGCCGGGGGCGAACTGATGACAGAAACCGATGCGACCGGCCGTGAGCAACTCATGAGTACGACCTATCAGGCCCGCGTTTTGCTTGCAGATCCCCAGCACCTGCTGCGGATTGGTCTGCGTGGACAGGCTAAAATTGAGACCGCCCCGCGAACCCTGGGGAATCGTATCTGGCGGCTGCGGAGTGAGACGTTTAACTTCAAACTCTGAGCAGGGCAGCTCGGTTTTATGGGGCGGAGAGTTCTACGCGTTGACCCGCCGCTGAGGACTGGTAGATGGCGAGGATCAACTGCAACGTCCGACGGGAGAGTTGCTCTGACCCGTATGCGGGCGGCCGCTCCTCGAGGAGTGCTGCAAGGTAATCCAACAGACACTCCCGCAAGGTCTCCGGATTGCTGCGGGGACCCTCCTCCACTTCGAGAACACGAGGACTGCTGGCGGCAGCGCCGCCTTCATGGAGCAGCAGGGGATGCGCTGCATCGCGCGTGATCTCCAACGTCGCCTCAGTGCCCGCAAGGAATCCAAGCTGCGGCTGCGTGGGATTGGCAGCGAGTGTCCAAGCATGTGAAGCATTGATTCTCAGTGGACCTGCGTAGCCCGCAGTGTAGGAGACAAAATCCTCGCCCTGGCTTGCCCGGACCACCCCCTCTGGATCGATCGCCAGTTGGGCGGTCGTGGCACTCACCCAAGTCGGGTAACCGTGCGCGGCGAGCCACGCGAGGTGCTTGTAGACCATATGGTAGCCGCCATCGATCAACACCCCGCCACCGCAGGTTGCCACCCGCGTCCGCCACGTATTCGGGTTGCGGTAGGATGCGGCGTGCTGGCTGTAATTGTTCTCAGCCAACAGAAAGGGACGGCCGAGCGCACCCGCATCCACCAGTTGGCAAATACGATGATTTAGAGGATTGTAGAGCTGGTTCATCACCACCAGAAAACGCCGCTCGGCCGACGACGCCGTGGCCTGCAAGCGGTCGAAGTCCTCCAGGGCGAGGCTCGCGGGTTTTTCACAGAGCACGTGCTTGCCAGCCGCCAGGGCGGCATGTGCAACCTCACAATGGAGGTGGTGCGGCAACACGATATCGACCACGGCGACGCTCGAGTCCTCGAGTACCGGGCCGAGTTCACGAGAGACGGCACCGATCGAGACGAACTCACCCTGCAATGCGTCGCGGCTCGTCTGATTGCGGGCGACGAGCGTGATCCGCGCCACATGCGGACTCTCCGAGAGGGCCGCCAGATGGGTCCGGCTCCAGTCGCCGCCACCAACCACCGCCACGTGCATGCCCATAGAATCGACTCCCGCCGCTTGACCCTGTGAAAAATGGACAAAACGAAGCTACTTCTTGGCGGGGGCCGCACCCGCTGCGCCCCAAGGATTTCCGCACCCCAGAGAAAAATCTAAACAAAACTCCAGCCAGGACAAGTATCAAACGGATACAACCCACCACTTCGCGGCAAGTGCGCGACACCCTCGCAGCCTGGTGGCAAGCGGATTCGCGCAGGATCCCGCTACGATGTTGCAACCGGATCCTTTTCGACTAACCGGTCTGCCAACTGTTGATTCGCCTTGAGCGGCAGGTGCCCATCCGCAAATTGGGCAATAAACTTCCAGTGAAAAGAAATACCCAACAGGACCGCGAGGTGGAAAATTTCGTGCGGGCCGAGGATTCCGGAAATTATTGTGGGCCGCTGGGCCAACTGGACTGCCGTCCCGGCAATGTAGGCGGCTCCACCCAGCAAAAGCGGCTCCACAAAGGCCGCTCCAAACCGTCGCCAGGCGAGCGCGGCACCAAAAAGCCCACAGCATCCCAGCCCGAGATAAATCATGGTGCCGACCCAAGAAGTCATCTGAGTAAAAAGAACCAGCTTCAGGGTGATCCCGGTAATTGCGATGGCCCAGACCAGACAAAGTGTCCCTGTCCGCCAAAGGCCACGTAATAAAATGCTGCAGATTGGTGTGAATGTGCCGGCAATAAGAATATAGATTGCCGCATAATCGATGAGGAGCAGCAGACTGCGACCTGGCGAATTGAAATCCAGCGAATGGTAAACGCCGCTGATTGCCAGCAACGTCACAACCGACGCACAGAAAACACCGACCCCTACCACGCGCGCGCATGGACCCGCGCTGCCCGGCTGCGAGGAGCCTCGTACCGCGCGGAGCATCAGCGGAATTGCCAAGAGGGCAAAGCCCCCGGAGGCGCTCAGATGCGACCAACTGCTCAGGGGTTGAGCAAACCCGGGTAGCGATTGGATATCAAATTCGTTCATCGAGGCGAGACTTTATTTTTGTCGGGTCCCCTGGCAAGTTGAGGCGACCGAACTTCGGACTACTCGGGAGTATTTTCCACAATAAAATCGTGACCGAGACCGCGAAAGTGGCCCCAGTCCTGACTTCCCCTCGCGTCCCTCGGCAACGCGCGAAGATCGGCCGCGACCTGGGTAAGCGTCTTCAAGGGCACCCATTTAAAAGCCGAAATTCCCTCACTTTCATCCTCGGGAACTGGCTCCCCCTCGACTTCCGGAACGACAAAAATGTAGGAAACGAAGGGGATCACCAACTTGCCAGCCCCGCCGTCTCGGGGGTGAAATTCATAGGTCAAAATACCCAAAAACTGCTCCTCTTCGACACCTAACTGGGTCTCTTCGAACACTTCCCGGACAAGGGACGCACGGACCGGTTCGCCCCATTCGATGCCGCCACCAGGAATGCGAAAAACACCGGGCGGGTAATTGTGCTTGGTATGCAGAAGGACCTCGCCGCTGGGCCGGCGGAGGGCGAAAAGGATCTCACCGCGACGGTTTTTGAATGCCCGCCGGTAAAAATCGAGTGATCCGGCCTCCATTGGCAGACGGGCATGCTGGAGGGGGAATTCCCCATAATATGCCCGCAAATCAGCCAATTCCGCCTCGTCCACGAGATCCCCCAGTTGCTTGGGCATATCCCTATTTCCTTGATAGTTTGCGTTGCTCTACCACCACATTAGCGGACCACATTAGCGGACCACATTAGCGGACCACATTAGCGGACCACCGTAGCGGACATTAGGCCGATCAGAGGCCACCCACGAAGGGGAGCTTAACGGCCAGAGAACTTTTTTTCAGGGGCGGTCGATTCCAACTCCGACGCGGAACCCTCCTGCCGGGGATAAATCCGTCTACTTTTTGCCAACGGGCTCGGGGGTAACCCCTTTACAGACTTTCCTAAAGCTCTTAACATCATCGGTTTACCAAAATGTCCTCAGTGCCAATCTGACGCGGCCCGCCGCGTTGAGGCCGGCCCTTGGTGCTGTTCTTCGATTCCACAATGTAATTTACGGGAGCCCAATCTCGGTGGTAAAGGCACAGGAAATTATTCGCATCCGCATGGAGGCCTACGACCATTCGGTTTTGGACCAGAGTGCAATGGAGATCGTCGATACGGCAAAACGGACGAATAGCGAAGTCCATGGCCCGATT
>JAUWIQ010000468.1 GCA_030605285.1 Planctomycetota bacterium | reverse complement strand
AGCACCACTCCAGATGCGACGGAATTTTGGGATTTCCGCCGCCGGATTCTTCAGGGCCGCAACCAGACGCGCACAGACCGCCTCGATTCGTACATCCGCAGCCAAGGCCTCAAACTGTTTGTCGATGCCGTGAAACCGATCCAGGACCCAGCCATCACGAAGCGTATTGATCTGGGCGGAGAGAATTTCAATGCCTTCGCTTAACAGGGCACCCGCGAGCCGATAAAAGATGCCTGGAACAATCGATTCATGGGCCCCGACCGTGAACTCCGCCACCCCACGGTCCTCGCGATAAACACCCCAGGCGATCACCTCCTCGTGATCCAATCCCTGGAGCCGCTGCAGTGCATCGGCAATCTGGTCTGGTGGCGTCCCCCGCATGTAGGTCAACGGCAGCGATTTGACCGTATCGTGATATGCGTTGGCAGTCGGTCCCAAACAGCTGCAGACCGCCTGCCTCTGCAATTTGGCCCAGTCTTCATCACTGGCAATCGGATCCTCCCCGGTCAGGTGTTTTAAGGCCCGTTGATAAAATTGGGTGAGTAACTCAACCTTCCAACCATTTAATACCTCGGGACCCACCGCAGCCAGATCGGCGGCGGTCAATACGAACAGCATTCGCAAAACTTCGGGGGAGCCGACTTCTACGGCGACCCGCAGCACCACGGCGGGATCGTTGATGTCGTGCCAGAGTGCCCAGTGACTCATCAGGAGATGCTTGTGTACGAGAAATTCCAACATTTCGGTTTCATGTTTTGGTAAGTGGAGATGGGCAGCGGTTTCCGTCGCAATCCTCTTGCCAACCTCACTGTGGTCTTCCACATAACCCTTGCCCAAGTCGTGAATCAAAAGGGCCAGATGCAGAATCTCTTTCTGCTCAATGGCTGCATACACGCGGCCTATGGGCCCTTTGTCCCAGGCGAACTCCGTCGCCCGATGCACGGCCCGCAGGCAGTGTTCATCCACGGTGTACTTGTGGTAATCGTTGAACTGCAACATCCCGCGGGCGCGGGAGAACGCGGGGATCAATTTTTCCAACACACCCAATTCGTGAAGCCGAACCAGCACCAATGCCAATTGGGCGGGCCGGGACAACAGCGAGAGAAACCGCTGGGCCGTCTGAGGGGTCACTTCATGGCAGTGTGCTGCGGCCGCGCGGACCGCTTCCCATGTTTGGTGGGTAATTCTTTTGTCGTACAATGTGGCCAACTCGGCCAGTCGCAAGACCTCACTGAGGTCCGAACGAATCCGCTTCAGGCCCTGGCGTGTGGCTGCGATCATATAGGGACCCACACGAAAATCGCCTTCGACCCTGTGGCTGAAGAGTACCGCGAGCCATCCGGCCACTCGTGAAGAACGGTAAGCATTGGCCAAAAAGCGTGCCGAGATATAGCGCACAGCGCGGGTATGGCGGAAATAGTCCTGCATGAACTGCTCAACCGGCATCAGTCCTTCCAGGCCCTGATAGCCAAATTTTTCCGCCAGACGAACTTGTTCGCCTCGGTCTAACTGGTCGTGTGCCTTTCCGACATGAAAATGCACCTCGTTACGGATTCGTAACAAAAATTCTGTTGCCCAGCGCAAAATCTGTTGCTCTCCCTTCTCCAACTTATTCTTGAGGTAAAGACCGTCGAGATCGGTCGTGCCATAGAGGCAAAAACCAATCCAGCGGAGAAATTGGATATCCCGCAGGCCGCCTCGCGAGCGTTTAATGTTGGGTTCCAGGAGAAAAACCGTCTCACCGTACTGCCGTCGCTCTGCGCGACGCGCCTGGTCGATGATTGGCAACAGCGACCGAGTGCGGCGGGCGACTGCTCTTTGGAGACGCAGCAGAAGCTTTTCTGTCAACTCAGGATTACCGACTAAGTGCCGCGATTCGGTAAGCGAGGTAAGGATCTGTGGCTCCCTGCAGGCGAGAGATACAGACTGTCGTACCGTCCGTACGCTATACCCCAGAATCAGCCCCGCATCATAAATATCTCGCATCAGCCGCTCAGCGAGTACTGCGATCCGATCAGAGATTTCCGGTCGGTGCAGGATCATTAAATCGATGTCACTGTAGGGCGCTAATTCACGACGACCGTAACCGCCATGCGCCACCAGAGCCACCTGCTCCGATAAATGGCCAAAGGCAGTCGAGTCCAACTCGGCGAGATCCGCAATCGCAGCCGCGAAAAGCTCGGCGACTACGGCGTCCGCAAGGTCCGTCAATTTGGCACAGACCTGAATCCCGGGAGAACCTTGATCATGCTGCTGCCGCAGCTTCTGCTGGCCTTCCAGAAGCGCGGTTCTGGCCGCCAACACAGGCGGGCGTAGCATCAAGCCCTCGGACATGGCAACCGCACGGAATGGAGCAAGCAAAACAAACAGTGGGCAACTCCGGCGCGCCATCCATGCGCGCTCAAAGCGCCCACCTTGATTTTAACCGGATTCGGGGAAAAAACACCTAGAGCGCTTCTTCCCCCGTTTCACCCGTGCGGATGCGGATCGTATCGGCCAGCTCGGTAACAAATATCTTCCCATCGCCGATTTGCCCGGTCTGAGCCGACCGCATCACCGTATCAATCACATTCTTCAAGTTATCATCCGAAACGACCACTTCCAGCTTTACCTTGGGCACAAAATCGACTGCATATTCCGTACCACGGTACATCTCGGTATGGCCTTTTTGACGACCGAATCCCCGGACTTCGGT
>JAUWIQ010000007.1 GCA_030605285.1 Planctomycetota bacterium | reverse complement strand
GTTGCCCTGCCGCCGGTATCCCCTTTGCATTGGCTCGACCGAACGAGGGGATTGTTCCGTTTCTGCGGAATGGCCGCTGGCGAATTGCAATAAATCGACCCCCAAATTGCACCGTCCGCCGAGTCATAACCTAGATTTTTACATCGTGGCGGGGAGCAACACCTCCACAGTCTCAAATCGGACCTTCCAACGCAATCATTGGTACCTAGCAAAGGCAACCTTACCATGGGCTTCTTGCAAAAAATGTTTCAAAGGGTTTTCTGCGATCAGACAGAAATGCCAACAGAAATTCCAAGCGACGAAACGTCAAGTAGCTTTGAGTTTCTCGATGAAGAATCGGTCGAATCCCATCTGAGAATTGCCCGTTATCGCGACTTCATCCTTTCGGACGCGGTACGCCCTTCCTACGACCTCCAAGTCATCCCCCGGCAAGCATATCGGCGCGATACTTTTCGAGACAACTCCAATTCAACCAACATTCCGGTCGTGATGATCTCCGCTTCTGCCGAGCGAGTATTCGACCTCTTCCTGGACCTGCTCACACCGCTCGGTGATCACGTCAATGTCGTGCTGGAGACGAGTCATGCCGGACCGATGTGCGGGACAGGTAGCGTGCAACGCGAACACATTGACATGCCGGTTCTCAAGAGCATCCTCTGTGACTACGAGAATCTGCTGGTAAATGACGGTTGCCTCGGAATTGCCGTACTCAACGGGAACGTCCCCATGGAAGTCCAGTTTGACGAACACAAGCTGCTCATTGTCTACGGATACGAACTCGAGGCCTTTGAAGCGATCCTGGCCGAGCATGGTGTCCTCTGCGATCAAGATGTGAAATTTATCACCGAAGCGGAGCACGTCCATTCGTCAAAAGAAGAGTACGCGGACGCCTTCGAGACCTTAAAAAATAAGCTGGGCATGGACGCAGCCTTTGACGCATGTCACTGAGAGCCCGTGGAATCCAGACCCCGGCGCTTTCCTCGGACGACCCCGCTGCGTACGATAAACGAGAGGCACTGACTTTAGCGACGAGAGAGAGACGGATTTTATGAAAAGTGACCTGATCTTTACGGCGATCGCGCTTCCGTTCACGATCGGTTTCGGCATGGTTTCGACCGAGCCCATTTGGGGCTTGGCCATCTTCAGTGCCATGCTGCTGGTGCGTTACGCGGGGGCCCCGGCATCGGCGGCGGTTGCGAGAAAACAAGCCGCAGGGCAGCAGTCCGACAGGCAGCCTCGCTCTGGGAGGGAACAGCCAGCAAGGACAGGCCCCTTTTTCGGCTAAAAACAAGGGCCTTGACCCCTTGGGAACCGCCAAGTCGCGATGAGATGATCTTGCTGACCCGGGAGAGGATCGCTACACTGCGACCCGCTTTTTTCAGCAGATTCAGCCCTAAAGGGTGGTAATAAACTTAGCAAAAAACTGCAATTCAGAAAAATCGCAGGGACAATCAAGGATTTCTACAAAAATCCTTGAACTATCGTGTTGGGCTTTTAGAATAAGATAGCAGGGGCCCGATTCTCTAAGTCTTGATCAACAAGGAGGTTGGTTATGCAACGACTGGCGATTGGGGTTCTCATGGGTGCCGGTTTGGTAATGTTGGCCCAGGCGGCCATTAGCAGGCCGGAGCGGTTGTTTGCTCAAGGCGGCAATCGGCAGGGGTCAGTCGGCGCGTTGATCACCCATTCCGATCAACTACCCGACGGTCGCCGGCAGCTCACGGTCCTCGACACGGGGACCCGAGTGGTAGCAGTTTATCATATTGACCAAACCAAAGGCGAACTCGTACTCCGCAGCGTGCGAAACATATACTGGGATCTGCAGATGAATCATTTTAATGGCACGAGTCCGCTGCCTGCGGAGATTCGTTCGTTGTTGGAACAAAATTAGTATTATTTGAATTACCGGCTTGTGCGGCAGGGCTGGTACGGAGCGCACGATCCCAATCAACCCTAGTGGGAGTCTCTGATGGCGACCAAATTTATCCAACTCGAAGAAGCCGCTGAAATGTTGGGGGTTACGCCAGAAAAACTCTCCGAGATGCGCGAGCAAAATGAGGTCCGTGGATTTCGCGATGGCGTGAATTGGAAATTCAAGGCTGAAGAATTAGAACAGCTGAAGGCCTTGAGGCAGGCTGGCGGTTCCGAACTTGGATTAGATGAATCGGTTCCCTTAGGAGACGGACCCGATGCGGGAGATTCCATTCTTTTAAGCGAAAAGGAATTAGGAGCTTCGGAATCGGTTGGGTCCAGCACGGTCATTGGCCAATCCGTCAGTGACATCCTGGACCACAGTGATTTGAAAATATCCGACGACGAACTGAATCAGAGTGACATTGAACTCGTAGGAGACTCGATGGCAAAGGGCAGCGATATCCATTCGGGCTCGGAATCTGAAGTACTCGGTGGCAGCGGGGCAGTCAGTTCCAGTGACGCCGGTTCGGAGTTGCAGTTACCGTCTGGTGTTGCAGAATCGCTCGAATTTGACCTTTCTTCTGATAGCGACACCGTCAAAAGTCACGAAAGCAACCTTGCGATAGGCGAATCCGCAGCGGACTCCCAAAAGGAGAAAGCGGACGGGCAGGGCGATAGCGGCTCGGAGATTGATCTGACGGAGGAAGATGATGATCTGGTCCTCGGTGGCACGGGAAGCGATGTGATCGGTGCGAGCGACAGCGGGATCTCCCTGGGTGACCCGGCGGACAGCGGGCTTTCGCTCGAGGAGGGGCCGCTGGAGCTCGGTGGATCGGTGATTGGCGAGGATACGCTGCTCCTGGGTGAAGAGGACACAATCACGCTCGATGATGGCGGGGAATCCAGCGAGACCGGAGAGCTTAAATCTGAAGATGATTTCTTGCTCACCCCACTGGAGACCACCGAAGGCGACGAATCCGAAAGTAGTTCGCAGGTGATCGAACTGGACACACCAGAACTCGGATTTGGAGCCTCTTCTCCTACGGCGATGGATCCCGTGGGCGATGCTGGGATGACGATGGGGATACTGGAAGATGAGTTGACCGGGGAGGGCCCGCTGGGAGTCGGTCCTGCAACATTCATCGAAGGGGACCCCGCCAGTGTCCCCATGCCGAGGATGGCACCTGCCATTCCTGAGGCACCCTATTCCATCTGGAATGTTCTTAGCATGCTGGTCTGCATTGTCATCCTCAGTATCGCGGGCATGTTAATTTACGATTTGGTACGGCAAGTCTGGAGTTGGGATGGCGTGCATCCCGTCAATAGCGGCATGATGGATGCCATTATCGGCATGTTCCGCTAGTAGGGAGCAACCTCGTTTCGACCCCAGAGCGGGGCGATTAACGCAACTTTTGCATGGAAGCGAAAAGCGAGTCGGACCTCACTCGCAGCGGGTAAGGAAACCCATCATCTTGTCATCTCTCCTACCTACTTTGCGGATTGCCCTGACGTGGCTCATCCTCTGCGGAGGCATCGCCCCGCTCGGAGGATGTCTGGTGCCCGCATCCCGTGTGCGTTCGTGTCAAGCGCGCTACCATCAACTCAGCGAGCGTAATAAGGCATTACAAACCGAATTGGCAAATCTCACTGCCCATTCAAGAAAGCTCGAGGGTGAGCGCAACCAGACAGAACAGGAATTGCTTTCCCTGGACCGACAAGCCCGTTATCTCGCGGAAAGTCTTTCGAGCCCAGGTAGTGGGCAGAAACTTCCTGCCGCCGTTTCAGCGCAAATCGAAAAACTGGCAGAGGATTATCAGGGCATGCAATACGATCCGGCCCGCGGGATGGTCCGCATCGACCCCGAGGCACTCTTCGCTCGCAGCAACCCGAAACTGGCCCCTGCCGCAGGGGAGATGCTTTCTGACCTCGGCTCACTGCTCCGCTTGCCTGAAGTACAATCTCGGCGGGTCCTGATCGTTGCTCCACAGCATTCGACCGCCACTGCAGAGGCGGAGGGCCCGCACGCCCGACTGAATGTGGACCGAGCGGTCGCCGTCCGGGACTTTCTCAAAGCGTGGGGCATCCCGGGAGATCGACTGGGGGTGTCTAGTTATGGCCCCGCACAGATCGCGGCCACAGGCGATGCGACTTCACCGAGGGAGACGGAACGTCCGCTGGAGGTTTTTCTGCTCTCGTCCCAGGTGCCCGTGGTGGGCTGGGATGAAAAGTCCCCGGCCGTTTACCGTTAGATCGCACTACTAACATGACTCTCCGCTGATATAATAAGAGTCGAGTTAGGCAGGCGATCTTGTGGCAAGCCCTACGCGACCGTGAGGTGTCGTTTCCCACCGGCAGTTGACCACGCGCCCGCACCCATGTTCCACCTCCAGGTCCCTGTTGTTATGTGGCGCCGTTCGATCTTTTCTATTCCGCTCACATCGCTTTCGCTGTGCCTCCTGTGGCTTGGTCTGGCCGGTTGCAGAGAAGGCGCAAAAATAGAGCGAACTCGCGTTCCCAAGACTGTGACTTCCGCAGTCAGCGGAAATTCCAACGCAAACGATCAAATGTTCGTGGCAATGATGCGTCACGCTGGGAAGGTCTGGTTTTTTAAGGCCGTAGGGCCCGCAGCGCAAATCAAGAGGTTGCGCCCGGAATTGCAAAAATTTCTTCAAACTGTCCAGTTTCTCCCGGGGCACCATGGCAAACCGAGTTGGGAGCTGCCTGAGGACTGGGTCCAGAAAGCGGGCAGCGGGATGCGATTTGCCACCCTGGAAATTGGGCCGGCGGCAGCACCGCTCCGACTCAGCGTCTCCTCACTATCCCAGACCACCGATGATTGGAACCAGTATCTCCTCTCAAATCTCAATCGCTGGCGGCGCCAGATGGGACTTGGGCCACTTGGCAACGAAACACTCAGCGACGCGGTTGAGGTCATCCCAAGTGGGGATCAAAAAATCTGGTTTGCTGTAATTTCCGGAACTGCAGGAGACCCACTGCAAACCCGATCGCAAAGCAGTTCCTTGCCAGCCGGTCATCCTCCAATTTCCAGGCAGGCAACGCGTAGCGAGCAGCTGGGGTTTGACCCATCACAACTCACCGGCAAGGCCCCGGAGGACTGGCAACCTGGACCTATTACAGGAATGCGGAAAGGACACTTCTCGCTCGAGCGGGCTGCCGAGAGAATCGATATCACCGTGATCCCCGCGGGCGGAAACATGCTTGCCAATGTGAATCGCTGGCGAGGACAGATCCATTTACCCCCGACAACCGAAGCGGATTTAGAGAAATCCCTCCAGCCAATCCAAGCCGATGGTTTAACGGGAAAATATGTGAAACTTTACGGACCGCAGCAGGCAATTCTAGCAGCAATCTTCACGACGGGCAAAACGCAATGGTTCGTAAAGCTTAAGGGGAATGTGGAACTAGCAAAACGCGAAGAACCCGAATTCGAGGCATTTGCCCGCTCCCTACAATTTAAAGGGCGTTGAGTGGGAAAGGCGGCGCGAAGACTAGGGTGCCGCAGCAGCGAATTTAATTGCAGTGCAGGATATTTCTATGAACCGCTCAGCGGAAAATTTCCCCGCAAAGAAAAGTGGCTCCCCGCAGGGAGTGTGGGGAATTCTCCAAACCCTCTTCGCCCCGCTCGCGTCGCTCCGCCTCACGGTGACCCTCTTTGCGCTCGGTATTTTTATCGTCCTGATGGGCACACTGGCCCAGACTCAGAAGAACATGTGGGATGTCCGTGCGGACTATTTTCACACCTGGCTGGCCTGGATTGAGTTGCAGGTTCTTTTTCCACCCGCCTGGTTCCCAAACTGGCAAAATGTCCGCGGGAGCTTCCCCTTTCCGGGCGGCACACTGATCGGCGTCGCGATGGCGATCAACCTGCTCTGTGCGCACCTGATGCGTTTCAAAATCCAGGCAAAAGGTGCCCGGTTGGTGCTTGGTGTGGCCATTCTCGTGATCGGGGCCGGTTTGACCTATCTGGTAATTGCAATCGGTCAACTCGAGCGGGATTCGACTTCTGAAAACTTCATCGCCTGGAACTCGCTGTGGCAATTTTTTAAAGCCGCGGTCAGCTTACTCTGGTTGGCCGCTGCGGGCGCAGCACTCTATTTCGCCGCCCGCGGCCACTATCGCTCGATCATTTACTGGATCTTTGTCACACCGGTCGCACTGTTGGGGCTGGTCGTCACCTGGATACTGTGGGCTGGCGAGGATGCCTACCTGGGTGATTCCGGGATGCGGATTCTCTGGCAACTCATGCTGGCAGAGGGGGCGGCGCTGTTCTGCCTCGCAGGTTGTCTGCTGGTCTTTAAAAAACGAGGTGGGGTCGTGCTGCTGCATGTGGGGATCGGTCTGATCATGTTTGGGGAACTCATGGTCGATCTCTACGCGGTCGAATCGCGGATCACGCTGGCCGAAGGCGAAACTACAACCTATGCATCCGACAGCCGTACATCGGAGTTTGCCGTCGTGGATCGCTCCGGAAAAAAATACGACGAAGAGGTGGTGATCCCAGAAACCTTGTTGCGAGAGGACGGAATCGTCGCACACCCGTGGTTGCCATTTGATGTGTTACCCGTACAGTTCCTCCCCAATACCCGCATGAGCAGCAAGCCCGATCGCTTTGGTCGCAGCGGGATCATGCTCCCGAGTGTGCGGGAGGCGGGTGCCGACTTCAAGAATCCGGCCAGCGCAGGGGCGGGACTGGCGTATGCGGCGATTGAGGCTCCCAAAGTGAGTGGGACCGATGCGAATCAAGTCGAGGATATTGCCTCGGCTTATCTCCAACTTGTGAAGAAAGGGACAAACCAGCCGCTGGGAACCTTTCTGGTAACCTCGCTGCTCAAAGACCAATCGGTCGAGGTGGCTGGCAAGACCTACGACATTGCCCTGCGGCCTAAGCGGCTTCATAAACCATTTTCCATCCGGCTCAAAGAAGTTCGTAAAGACGATTATCTAGGTACCAACATCCCGCAAAACTATTCCTCCGAAATCCAGCTGATCGATCCCGGCCGCCATGTGGATCGGGAGCTCAAGATCTGGATGAATAATCCTCTGCGGTATGCCGGCGAGACCTATTACCAGAGTGGCTACAACGAACTGGGAGGTCGAAAAATGACCACCCTGGCGGTGGTGACCAACATGGGCTGGATGATCCCCTACGTGGGCTGCATGCTGGTGGCCACGGGACTCTTGGCCCACTTTTCGATTACGCTCTTGCGATTTCTCCGCCGGGAAATAGCGGCCCCGAAAATTCGCTCCGCGACAGACCCGCAAGGGTTAACCTCCGAAACGAGATCCGCGAGCCCGGTCGACGCGGAGCATCGACGGCTTGCCCGTGCAACTCTCTTGGTACCGGTGCTGGTACTCTCAGTCGGCATCCTCTGGGTAGCGGCGACCGTAACGCCACGAGCATCATCCGACGGGCCGCTGCAGTACTCGGAGTTTGCTCAGTTGCCGATCGTCTATCAGGGCCGCGTCAAACCCTTCGCCACCCTGGCCCGTAACAGCCTGCTGATCATTTCACAGAAAACAAGTTTCAAGGATACGGACGGTGTCACCCAGCCCGCACAGAAATGGCTCATCGATCTGATCGCCCATACCGACCGTTCGCTTAACGCCAAGGTCTTCCGCATCGAAAATTTTGACGTCTTGCACACGCTGGGCCTAAGCCGCAGGAAGGGATATCGCTATGCCTACAACGAGTTGGCCCCCGAGTTGGAGGAATTTAAAAAACAGGTCCGCCAGGCCCGCGCTGCGGACCGCAAACAGCTCAGTGTCTATCAGAAGAAAATACTCGAACTGGATAATAAAATCGAGCTGTTTCTGGCGCTTCGCGAAGCCCATCGCATCCCCGAACGGGCAGCGGGAGATGGAGAGACCGAACGACTGACAGCAATGACGACCGTGGCGGCAAGGTTGGCTCAATCGAAGGCACCCCGCGCGGTCCCCGACGTTGTGACCGAGCAGCAATGGGAACCGCTGGCAACGGCTCTGACTGCCAACTGGATCCGCCAGTATGCCGCAGCAGAGCAACTTGCCAATGTCGGTGAACTGGCCGACCACCTGACCGACAAAATCTTCGCCACTGCGAATATAGAGCGTCTCGTCCACGACAACATCGTGCTCATGATCGAACAGATCGTGCGGACCCAGAATCCAAACCTCACGCCTGCAGAACAACGGAGCTACGCGCTCCGTGCGGCAGCAAACCTGCCGGAAGAGATGCGTAACACGATCGAGCCGGCGGCTCGGCAGCGCGTCGAACAGAGTCGCACTAGGGTTCGCACAGAACTTGATCGCAATTTAACTTTGGCCAACGGGGACGCAAACCTGAAAATCCCGGTCAACGAAACAGCGGCCGCCATGGGTGCCGTGCTCCAGGCCTACCGCACAGAGGATGCTACCCAGTTTAACCGGCAACTGGAAAATTACCGACGACAACTCGCGGTAGCCAAACCAGCAGAACTTAACGTCGAGCCGACCCTGCTCAATCGTGGAGTCCGGAAAGGTTTCGGTTCGTTCTATCAGTTTGAATCCTATTTCAATCAGGTGGCGCCCTTTGCCACAGCCTGGTGGCTCTATCTACTGGCCTTTGTGCTTGCGGCCCTCGGCCTGCTCGTCTGGCAGCAACCACTGAACCGGGCTGCATTGTGGTTGATTTTGCTCGCCTTTGCGCTGCAGACCGTTGCCCTCCTGGCAAGGATCTACATTTCAGGTCGGCCCCCGGTCACCAACCTCTACTCTTCGGCGATCTTTATCGGCTGGGGTTGTGTGCTACTGGCGATCATTCTGGAGTTAATCTACCGGATGGGTATTGGCAACATTGTGGCTGCCGTGATCGGCGTCCTCACGCTCCAGGTGGCCGACGGCCTCGCCGCCGACGGCGATACTTTCGTGGTCCTGCAAGCAGTACTTGACACCCAGTTCTGGCTGGCAACGCACGTGGTCTGCATTACGCTCGGTTACGCCACGACATTTCTGGCGGGTGGCCTGGGCATCTTGTACGTGCTGTTTAATCTGAGAAAAATCTGCGGTGGGGTATTTCCTGAAGACCTGCGCAAGGCCCTGCCGCGGATGATCTACGGCGTCCTCTGCTTTGCGATTTTTTTCAGCTTCGTGGGTACCGTATTGGGCGGGCTCTGGGCGGATGACTCCTGGGGACGCTTCTGGGGCTGGGATCCCAAGGAGAACGGGGCCCTGATCATTGTGCTCTGGAATGCCCTGGTGTTGCATGCCCGCTGGGCAGGGCTGGTCCAAGCCCGTGGCCTAGCGGTGCTGGCAGTGGCTGGCAACATCACCACCACCTGGTCCTGGTTCGGGGTAAACGAACTTGGAGTGGGCCTGCACTCCTACGGTTTTACGGAAGGGGTACTCGTCAAACTCTCCTGGTTTGTTTTGAGCCAGTTGCTGATTATCCTCCTAGGCTGTCTGCCGCTTGAGCGTTTGCGCAAGGACAGAAGTCCATTATCAGGTGCCAACACACCGCACTAGGTAGCGACCAGGTCTCCGTGCGGACAAACCAGGTCTCCGTGCGGACAATCAGTAAAGTCAGACGGTTCCGCCGGACTCTGCACGCTAGCTCTGGGGCCGGGCCGAGGGCTGCACACGTTTCTGCACATCGGTTTCCAGCACGCCGAAGGTGACTTCGTGCCGTTGAATCGACATCTGCAGTGCCCCCAACAGTCGCTTCGCCGTGTAATAATTAAGCACCAAACGCTGATTGATGCGAATCGACTCGGTCTGAGGCCCCACAGGATGGGAATTGAGCCCCACATCGATAATGAGTTCCTCGGGCGTTCCTGTCACCCGGCAGAAGTTCGCATACGTGGTCACCGCTTGGGCATCATCCACCTGGATTTGTTGACGGGGCTGCTCTTTTCTTGCAGCGGTCGTCTCTTTCGTATCTTTCGTTTCCGTCTCTGACTTTTCAACCACCTTGTCTGCCATTTCTGATTTCCTCCTGGTGCTGCGTAGACCACTCAAACTCTACTCTCAACCTAGAGGGAAACGAGCGGGAATTCAAGCAGGGAAATCCGCAACCGTTGGGAAACACCCAATCCGGATCTACGACTCACTCTCCTCGATCGGTCCCTTGGGTGGCCGGTATCAGATAGCGCAAGCCCTGCAGAGCAAGGAAAAAAATGAGTACCACGGCCAGTACGGCCGGAACCTTTTCAAAAATTGTGGCAAGACGTGTGAGACCACTCGCTTGCGCTAATTTAAGCACGACTGCCGAGACCACCAACAGGAAGGTTCCGCCCATCAAGAGGGCACAGCCTAGAGACACCATCGTCCCCTTGAACGCGGTTGATTCATCACGACCTTCAAGATTGATTCGGACCAATCGTCCCCGCCGCAGACTCTTTTCCAGTGCTTCCGTGACCTCAAGACTGTGAGTAATCTCCAACCAATCTCCCCACACACCGTGAGACCTGTTGCATGGTTCGGACTGCTGCAGACAAGCATCCGCAAGGCTAACCGGTTCAAACACACGTTGTCTCTGAGATGCTTCCACCTGCCAGGGGCCCCCCTCGGACATCGAAAGCGAAGCCTCGCCGTGGCTGCCAAAGACCTTCAGCTCCGCATCGAACGGTGGCGGCGGAGAGTTTCCCTCTGCAGGCAGGGCAGACCAGCGGGCAAGCACACCCGAGTTTCCGGATAACTGCACATTGAGAGGCAATCGATTCTTGCCTGCCGCCATTCCAGAAACCTCCCGCAATTTCCCCGCCAAGATTCCGACCAGATCGATATCTCGTGCAAAGTATGCCAGCAGGGATTCGGGGGCGGAATCGGCGACTCTACGTTCCATTTCAATTCGTTCCACGGCACCCAGCAATCCCGGAACGTCGGAGTCGTCGCTGCCAACACATTGCACAAAATACTGCATCGCCGGATGCCAGCGGTCAGGTAGCAGAGGATAGATTCGCCCGCTGGCATCTTCACGAATCCGCTCAATCTCAAAAGAAGTAATCACCGACAGGTTGATGGGATGGGACAAAAAGATCGTCCAAGGGAATGCTGCCAGTTGGCGAAGGGTGTCTAGCAATCCTCTCGCATCGGCCTCTCGGGCCAGCACCACGGCATCGGCCTCAACGCCTACCAGCGAAGCGAACCAATCCCCGGGCTCGGCAAAGACCGTTTCCCGTCCAATCCACTCCGGTCGTGACTGCGGTCCGGGTGTGCCCGACCCGAGCCAAACCAATTGGTGCGACTCGGAAGCTGCAATATCTCGCCCCAGCTTCCAGGTGAGTTCATCGATACCAAAAATTGCAAATTTCATCGCCTAGAACACAAAGGGAGGCTATCTCAGATGCTACGAATATGAAACCCGCCGTCGATATTGATACGCTCGCCGGTACTGAATGGAAAACACTCCGAAACGATGGCGACCACGGCTTTGGCGACATCCTCCGGATTGCCCCAGCGCCTGATCGGCATCAGGCCTGCGGAAATTAAGCGGTCGTATTTCTCCTTCACGGGCGAAGTCATATCGCTGTCGATGATACCGGGACAAAGTTCAAAGACCTGTATTTTTTCTTCCGCTAAACGCCAGCCAAATAACTTGGTCATCATGCCCATCGCCGCTTTCGTAAGACAATAGTCCGCGCGGTCAGTCGAAACCGTATAGGAAGAAAGCGAGGAAATGTTGATGATTTTCCCTCCCGTTATTTTTTCGTCTCGAATTTGCTGCCTCATTGCCAAGGCGGCCTGCTGTGAAAGAAAAAAAGGACCTTTAAGATTCGTGGCGAAAACCGTATCCCAACTCGCCTCGGTCGCTTCCAGCAGGTCCAGGCGTCCGGGCGATGTAATTCCCGCATTGTTGACGAGCACATCGAGGCGTCCAAAACGATTCAGCGCCTCGGCAATAAGGCGTTGGCGATCCTCTCCACAGCCCACGTCGCCCTGGACCGCGACAGCATGCCCCCCCGCTTTGACAATCTCGGCCACCACGGCAGCGGCGGATTTCTGGTCCTGCCGATAGTTCACCAACACGGCATGTCCCAAGGCAGCGAGACTTTGGACAATCGCGCTACCGATTCCACGCGAGGCTCCCGTGACTAGCGATACCGGATGATCGTTCATCAGAGAGATCCGATTGTGCAAAACGAGAGAGAACAATTCAAAGGATAAATTTGCTCAAGTCGTCATCTCGACTCAATTCGTCGAGTCGTTCCTTGACATAGGCAGTATTGACCTCTACTTTCCCCATCTTCATATTGGGAGCCTCAAAAGACAACTCTTCGAGCAGTCGTTCCATGATCGTATAAAGTCGACGGGCACCAATATTTTGCGATTTCTGATTCACATCAAAGGCATAACCCGCTAACGCATCGATGGCGTCCTCAGTAAATTCAACCTGAACTCCTTCCGTTCCCATCAGTGCGGCATACTGTTTTGTGAGCGCTCCCTTAGGCTCGGTCAGGATACGTACGAAGTCTTCCCGTCCCAAATCAGTCAATTCCACCCGGATCGGGAAACGACCCTGTAATTCCGGCATCAGGTCGCTGGGGCTCGTGCCGTGAAAAGCGCCCGCCGCGACAAACAGGATATGATCTGTTTTTACATAGCCATAACGTGTCTGCACCGTGGTCCCCTCGACAATTGGCAGCAGGTCCCTTTGCACACCCTGCCGAGAAACATCTGCTCCGCGACCACCCTCCATCGCGACTACCTTGTCCATCTCATCAAGAAAAACAATCCCCAGATTTTCTGCTAACTCGATCGCTTGCACATTGACTTTTTCCTGATTGATTAACGTTTCACAAGCTTCTTCAAACAGAATGTCCCTTGCTTCTGCCACTGCCATTTCACGTCGGACGGTATTGCGCGGCATCACCTTTTCAAACAGCCCTTGCAGGTCAAAATCCATCTGCTCGCTACCCATATTCGTGAACATCACGGGCGGGGTTTTCTGCTCGAGCGAGATCTCAATCTTGCGCTGCTCCATTTCTCCGGCCACAAGCATCGCGCGAATTTTTTCACGGGTGCGCTGGTAACGCTCTCCAGACTCCTGTTCTTCCCCAGTCGCATCCATTGCCACGGGCGGGGGAGCTAGAATGTCGAGCAATCGAGATTCGACCATAAGCAAGGCTTTTTCCTCGACGTCCGCACGTTCTCGCTCACGCACCAAAAGAATCGCATTTTCGACAAGTTCGCGGATCATGCTCTCCACGTCCCGGCCATAATATCCCACCTCGGTATATTTACTCGCCTCGACCTTAATGAACGGCGCCCCGGTAAGTCGGGCAAGACGACGCGCAATCTCCGTCTTACCAACTCCGGTTGGGCCGATCATAAGAATATTTTTTGGCGCGACTTCACGACGCATTTCCTCAACCAACTGTTGCCGACGCCAACGATTTCGAATGGCGATCGCTACGGATTGTTTGGCCGCATCCTGGCCAACAATGTGCCGATCTAACTCGGTGACAATCTCACGGGGGGTCAAACAGTTGGCTAAATCGGTCAAGAATTTGACTCCAATTGTTCAACCACAATTTGATCGTTGGTGTAGATATCGATGCCGCTGGCAATCTCCAGTGATTTGCGGACAATCTCGCTTGCCGACAAATCCGAATGGGCCACCAGCCCGCGGGCGGTCGCCACGGCGTAGTTGCCGCCCGATCCAATCCCGAGGATGCCGTCCGTCGGCTGAATGACATCCCCCACCCCTGTCGCCAGTAATGTATGTTCCGCGCTCACGATCACTACCATCGCCTCCAATCGGCGCAAAGCGCGATCGGTCCGCCATTCTTTTGCCAATTCGGTTGCCGCGCGCGGGATATTGCCCGGGTGATTTTTGAGTTTTGCCTCCAAACGCTCCAACAAAGTAAAGGCATCCGCACTGCCACCGGCGAAGCCTGTGAGGACCTTGCCATCGAGCAATGGACGGAGCTTCATCGCATCTGCCTTCATGATCGACTCGCCCAG
>JAUWIQ010000225.1 GCA_030605285.1 Planctomycetota bacterium | reverse complement strand
GTTGTGGGCATTGTCCAGCAGGAATTGATCAACCTGATGGGGCCCGTAGATCACGATCTGCACCTGCGGAAGGGGACGACGGTCCTCATGCTCTGCGGTTTGCAGGGATCGGGCAAGACCACTTCTTGTGCCAAACTGGCACAGCGAATCAAGAATCTCAACAAGCAGCCCATGCTGTGTGCTGCGGATCTACAGCGACCGGCAGCCATTGACCAGCTGCATGTGTTGGGTGAGCAGATCGGTGTGCCGGTCTTTTCCCAGCGCGACGGTAGAAATCCGGTGGAAGTCTGTCAAGCAGCCGTTGCCGAGGCAAAAGGCCGTGCGATCGATGTCCTGATTCTGGATACCGCAGGTCGGTTGGCGATTGATGAAGAACTGATGGCCGAACTCTCCGCGATTGACCGGAAGGTGCAACCGGATCAGGTTTATCTCGTCGTTGACGGGATGACTGGTCAGGATGCGGTTAAGAGTGCCAAGGGTTTTAACGAGGCGTTGGAACTTGATGGCTGCATCATGACCAAACTCGACGGCGATGCCCGCGGGGGCGCAGCGCTCTCCGTGAAGCACGTTACGGGAGTCCCGATCAAATTCATTGGTACCGGTGAGCAAGTCGACGGACTCGAAGAGTTTCATCCCGACCGTTTGACGGGTCGCATCCTTGGCATGGGCGATGTGTTGACCCTGGTCGAACAGGCCCAGCAAAAGTTCGACCAGGAAGAGATGCAGCTGCAGGAGGAGCGTCTCAAAAAAGGCGAGTTTACTTTAGATGACTTTCGCAAGCAGTTGTCCCAAGTGACCAAATTGGGGCCGATGGGCAAGGTCATGGGGATGTTGGGAATGGATGGCGGCCTCTCCGAGATGATGGGTGGCGACAACATAGACAATGATATGAAGCGCTTGTTCGGCATTATCGATTCCATGACTCCCGACGAGCGTCGCAATCCGACCAAGGTGATTGATCAGAGTCGTCGTGGCAGGATTTCGCAAGGGGCAGGTGTTTCGTCGGGAGAAGTCAACGATCTGATTAAGCAATTTGACAGCATGGCCTCGCTGATGAAACAGATGGCGGGTAAGGGCATGCGAGAGCGAATGAAAATGGCCAAGGAATTGCAGGGCCAGGCGATGGCAAATCCGGGAGGAAAACTGGCCAAGACCAAGCTTGGGACGGGGAAGCGCTTGAGCAGTAAAGAACGGCAAAAATTGAAAAAGAATCGGGAAAAAGAAGTTCGTCGCAAAAAAAGGGCGACGCGGAGCGGGGAAAAATGAGCTCTGGCCCCCGCTCGGCCGAGGTGGCTGCCCGGACCCTCTCCGTGAAAATTCTGCGGGAGGGCTAACAAAGAACGGCCCGAGAAGGCACAATAACAGGTCTGAACTTATATTTATAAGGAGCTTGTTGGTGGCAGTCAGAATTCGGATGAAGAAGTTGGGGCGGAAACACCGACCCTTTTACCGCATTTGTGCGGTCGATGGTCGTGCGCCGAGGGACGGTCGTGTTCTCGAAGAAGTTGGCACCTACGACCCGATGATTCCGGAGACGGATGCACGCGCCGAATTGAACCATGAGCGGGTTGCCTATTGGCTCGGTGTGGGTGCTCAAATGAGTAACAAAGTGCAGGTCTTGATGAAGAAATATGGACCGGAAGGTACCCACCTGCAGGCCCGCGAAGCGGCACTAGCCAAGCTCGCAGTACCCCGGGCGAGCCCCGATCTCGGGGAGCCAGCCTATACGCCTGAACCGCCAAAGGCGGAGCTGCCGCAGGTAACCGAGCCGGTGGAAGAGAAAGCCGCGGAGCCGGTTGTCGAAACAACCGCTGCCGGTAGTGAGGGAACTTCGGATTCGCCTGCCGAGCAGTCTGCAGAAGCAGCACCCGAAGAGGTGGTGGCGGATCAAGCTGCTGATGAAGAGGCCCAAGCGGACGCAGAAGAAAAAAGTGAGTAACGATTCATGCGGTTTGACGTTCTGACCCTATTTCCGGAAATGTTTCCGGGATACTTGGGGCAGAGTTTGTTGAAGCGAGCCATCGACGCCGATTTGGTTTCGGTCCATCTGCACAATATCAGAGATTGGACGAACGACCGGCATCAGTCGGTGGATGACCGACCCTTTGGTGGCGGTCCTGGGATGGTGCTCAAGGTGGAGCCGGTGGTCGCAGCGGCAGAAGCGGTCAACGAGAAGTTGGATGCGGCGGGGCATTTGGTGATGTTGACGCCCCAGGGCAAACAGTTGGACCAGGCCACGGTCGAATCGCTGGCAAAACATCCCCAACTTATGCTGTTGTGTGGGCGTTATGAGGGATTTGATGAGCGGGTGCGGACGATTCTGCAACCGGAAGAAATATCGGTTGGCGATTACGTACTGAACGGGGGTGAAGTGGCAGCGATGGTTTTGATCGATGCCGTGATGCGATTGATCCCCGGGGTTTTGGGAGATAGAGAGAGTTCGCAGCAAGATTCGTTCTCGGGGGAAAATCGTCATCGACTCGAATTTGCTCAGTACACGCGACCCCGGGAGTTCCGGGGACCCGAGGTGCCTGAGGTGCTGTTGACGGGAAATCACGAGGAGATCGCGGCTTGGCGTCGACAGCAGAGTGTCGAGAGGACATACCAGCGGCGCGAGGATTTAATACAAAGGGATCCGTCCGGCGACTAGCCAGTCGAGACATTGCCTATTGGTCCGTGTCGCCCTTGGGCGGTTATACAAAGGAAATTGAGCCATGAGTCAGACAATTTTAGACCTTGTCGAAAATAAGAGCCTCAAAGAGGAACCACCGGTGTTTGACATTGGCGACACAGTGGATGTCCATACTCGGATTATGGAGGGGGACAAGGAGCGAATCCAGATTTTCAATGGCACGGTGATCGCACGCTCTGGCTCGGGTACGCGTGAAATGTTTACGGTACGTCGGGTTGTGGGTGGTGAAGGTGTGGAGCGCAAGTTTCCACTGCACTCGCCCCGGATTGCGACCGTTGAAGTGATGCGTCGCGGTATCGTGCGTCGAGCGAAGCTTTACTTCCTGCGAGATCGGATTGGAAAGGCGGTTCGGCTCAAGGAACGCAGGCTGGACCAGAAAAAATAATGGTTCCGGGCAGCGACAATTGTGTGGAGTCCGCCATGGACGGACGCTGGTTACGTTTTTTGCGGCCTCCCCAAGACCTTGGAGACCGCGGCGAAGCTCAGGCCGTGCGTTTTCTCAAACGAATTGGCTACAAGATCGTTGCCCGTTCCCATAGATCACTCCTGGGCGAATTGGATATTGTGGCGGTCGATTTGCGCGATCCGCGTGGGTCGACGGTCGTTTTCGTCGAGGTGAAGACACGTTCCAGCCATGATGCGGGGCATCCTGCGGAAGCGATCGATGCGGACAAGCAACGGCGACTCACCAATCTGGCACACACCTACCGCCGCCGGTTTCAGTTAACAGAGCACCCGGCTCGTTTTGACGTGGTGGCGATTACCTGGCCCGCGGGCGACAAAAAACCGCAAATAGAGCACTACATCAACGCCTTTGAGAGTTTTGGCACCGACCTTCAGGATTAGGTTTGGCGGCAGCCTCACTCTTCGCTCAAAGTACTTCGGCCGGGCCGACCTCGGTCTCTAATTGTTTTCCCGCCTGCGCGTGTCCGCGCTTGAGGATCGCAAATGCCACGGGGCATCCGTGCTGAGGCGAATAGACAGCGCTCGTGACTCGCCCCACACTCTGCCCGCCATCTTCAAGAGGCATGTCCGCCTGAGGAACCTCCGTACCAAGGAACCGCAATCGACAAAGCTGCCGGTTCACATGCCCCAACGCGTCGATTCGAGCTACCGTTTCCTGACCCAGATAACAGCCCTTCGTGAAACTCAGGGCGCGTGCATCGCGCCCGATTTCCTGGGGAAAATTATTGGCGGTGATATCCACATCGTAAGCTGGTGTTCCCGCCTCAATACGCAAAGTTTCGATGGTTTGCAGCCCACATTCGGTGGCGACATTGCGGAGGGACTCAAACAGGGATGGATCGTCGTCCTCTTCGCATTGAAGTAAAAAACCGCAGGCCCCATAAAAATCGGTGCGACTGAGATGGACGCTCTTGTTGCCAAAACCACATTCCAGATGATCAAACGGCCGCTGGGGTATTTTGGTGTCCAGATAATTCCTGCAGGCCTCTTCGGCCTGCGGTCCAACCAGCAGTCCCTGTTGCCACGCTCCCGTTCGATCTGCGAGTTGTACGTCTTCGCGGATCAGATACCGATTGAGGTGTAGGAGAAGTCTTTCCGCTTGCTGGGGAACCGTCGAAAGTACAATCGAGTGAGGACCCACCAGGGCAAATCCGTGTCCGATCGTTTTCCCTTGGACATTGGTAAAAAAAAGCTCGCACCCCTCTCCTGGTGCGAGTCCTGTAATGTTATTTGTGCAGAGGTTGTGTAAAAAAGATGCGCGGTCACTGCCAGAAATCTCGATCAGTGTGGCATCCGCTTGCCGTGCAAATCCTGCGGCCCGAGTGGCTGCACGATACTCGGCAC
>JAUWIQ010000426.1 GCA_030605285.1 Planctomycetota bacterium | reverse complement strand
GCCGCTGAAAAAACTACTGCTCCCGGCGGCAGAGATTGCCGACAAGGCATTCCGCATCGACCCGACTTTTGCCGCGCGGCTCTCTGCCGAGGCAGAGACGCTCGCACGTTTTGAGGGCTCTCGCAATGCCCTGCTCCACCCAGACCGCACGCCGTATCGCCAGGGAGAATTGCTCAAACTGCCGGACCTTGCACAGACCTATCGGGAAATTGCCCGCGCGGGGACCGACTGGTTTTATCGGGGACCTTTTGCCAAGCGGGTCGAAACGTGGATGCAGCAGCATGGCGGTGTCCTTGCGGCCGAGGATTTTGGCAACTACCGCGTCGCGCGGCGGCAGCCTGTTGTGAGCAGTTATCGTGGTCGCACGATCGTCGGTTTCCCACCACCGAGTAGTGGTGGCGTCCATGTGGCTGAGATCCTCAACATTCTGGAAAACTTCGACCTCCAAGCCGCCTCCGAATCGCAACTTGTCCATTTGACTGCCGAGGCGATGAAACTCGCGTTTGCCGACCGTGCCTTCTGGTTGGGCGATCCTGGTTTCACCAAGGTTCCCCGGGGCTTGATTGAGAAAAGCTACGCCCGGCAACTTGCCCGCGACAAAATCAATCCGAATCGCGTTACCAAGGTCACACGCCATGGCCTACCTCCCGGCGCCGAGGAAAATCTGTTTGGAAAACATACAACCCACATCGCGGTGGCCGATACGGAAGGCTACTGGGTTGCGATCACCACGACGGTCAACACACCCTTCGGGTCCAAAGTCATCGTGCCCGGAACGGGAGTTGTGTTGAATAACCAGATGGATGATTTTTCCATCCAGGTCGGTGCTCCCAATGCGTTCGGACTGATAGGTGCCCAGGCGAACCGCCTGCAAGCAGGCAAACGGCCCCTCTCGAGCATGAGTCCCACGATCATGCTCGCTGGTCAAAAACCTCTGCTCACGCTGGGTGCGGCGGGGGGACCTCGGATCATCAGCCAGGTGGTACTCACCATCGTTCGCATGGTGGACCGAGGCATGCCACTCCAACAGGCAGTCGCCGCCCCGCGGTTCCATCACCAGTGGCGTCCAGACCAACTTTTTGTCGAAACACGGGGTGGAAGTTTTGCACTACCCGCACCGCGGATCGCAGATCTACGCCAACTGGGTCACACGGTGGTACCGATGCCGTACGCGGGGGCAACGCAGTGTGTTGGCTACTCAGTCAGCGGCAAGTTGATTGCAGTGACTGAACCCCGCTTGAGCCATGCGACTGTATCGACTGCCAAGGACGGCCGCTAATCTTCCGATCGCCTTGCGAACCAGCGGACGCTCCCCACGAAGCCCGTCGCCTGGGGCCCGTCGCCTGGGGCCCGTCGCCTGGACCGGGCCAAGCCCAAAATCGTGGCACTTGGTTTGCAGGCAGGCTCCACAAGAAGACCGGCGCGGAGAGGATGCCCATTCTGACTCCCAATCGGCAAAATCTCCCAATTTATGCGCTGGATGAACCGCACGGGCCCCATCCATGCTGCTAAGATATTTTGCATAATCTGCTGGAGTAAAAAAGTCGAAATCGATATAAGCCACGTTTTGCCACGTAGAGTGCGTTGCGAGCTTGGCGTTCGAGCCGGGCACCCTTCCTTTTGGGTTTGTCCGGCTGCCAAGCAGCAGAGCTGATCTTTCGTGGCATTCATCGTCTGGGGAGATATTGTTGATGTTCCAGCGCCTGTCGATCGCCAGTTTGCTCATAATCTCTCTGCAGCTTAGTGGTTGCCAGAAAAAGCCGGCTGCGGAGCCTCCGCAAGCGGCGGATCCTTTCACCGACGTTCCAGACGACCAGTTGCGAGCCATGATCGACGACGCGCTCCGCTACACGCTCGACGAGCGACGACTGAGTCTCGATGTCAATGCTGCCTGGCAGATTCTGCACGGGGCACTCCCGTACGGAACGCATTTTCAGGTACAAAACGGGGATCAAACAGTTTCCGCCATGCAGTGGGTCCTGGATGGCAACCAGATGAACGGTTGGACCCTGCGACATGGCCGCAAGGATCTCCCGGGAGGCCGACGCGGACTGAAGATGGTCATGGAGCCGGGTACCAAAACCGGCCAGGGACACGAAGACCAGTGGCTGGCAGTGATGTCACAGTGTGGACTACCGAAAGATCAAAAAATTATCTTTCAGGGTCAACAGTACCAATTATGGGATGTCTTACAACAGTCGATGTGGGATATCTACCCTGGCAAGGAATGCAGCTGGTCGTTGATTGCCCTCACCCGTTATCTGGACGATTTTGACCTGGAATGGAAATCTTCGGATGGCGAGACCTGGACACTAGAAAAAGTTCTCCAGATGGAAGCGGATGAAGACCTTTCGATGAGCGCCTGTGGCGGTTCGCACCGGTTGATCGGGATGACAATGGCTCTGGAATCCCAGCGCAAGCGTGGGGGAGAACTGACCGACGCGTGGCTGGCGGCTGAGGACAAGATCCAGGGCGCGATCGAGACGGCGCAACGTCATCAGCAACCGGACGGCTCGTTCTCGACAAACTACTTTGCCCGTCCCGGTACCTCTGCCGATCTGGCCCTGCGGATCAACACGACGGGCCACACCCTGGAATTTCTATCGCTGGGGCTCGACAAGGACCAATTAGAGGAACCCTGGATAGAAAATGCGGTCGTGCAACTCTGCGAACTGTTCAAAAAAACTGAACCGATTCCCCTCGAATGTGGCTCCCTGTATCACGCAGCCCACGGGCTGATCGAGTACCGGGAACGGCGCTTCGGACCTTGGCCCTATTTGCGCGAGTCCCGGGATACAGAGGCTGAAATCACGGCGGACTCAGACACCCCGGTCGAGACCCAGGCCCCACGCACGGCAAACGAGGCCGAATCGCAAAGCGAAACGCGGAGATAATTTGCGGGTTGACCCAGTCTTGCAGGAGCGGTCGCCG
>JAUWIQ010000365.1 GCA_030605285.1 Planctomycetota bacterium | reverse complement strand
TGAGAGGAAGCCCCGAAGCTGTCCAAGAGTTGACTCGCAATGCCTATTTGCCGAAAGATACGAAGAATCCAGAAGATCCGCAGGAGTGGGCAGCCTGGATCTGTGTTGCCAATACGCTGCTGAACCTCGACGAGACAATTAGCAAAGACTAGACAATGCCCCCTTCCCTAAACCAAATATTTGCGTTCAATCGCCGTACGCTCTTGGAAACCGGGTCCATCGGGATCGCCGCGGCGGCACTCTCCACGCTATTTTCTCGTTCCGCCCGGGCCGCGCCGGAACCGATCAGTGCGACCGCGGCCAAGTCAGCCCATCATAGGCCGCGCGTGAAAAACGTAATTTTCCTGCATATGGTAGGGGGCCCCTCTCAGCTCGACTTGTTTGATTATAAGCCGGTCCTTCAACAGCGTAGTGGACAGAAAATGCCGGACAAGCTGTGGGAAGGACTGCGGCTGGCATTTGTCCGCAAACAGCCGAATCTCATGGGTTCCCCCTTCTCTTTTGAAAAGCATGGAGAGAGTGGTCTGGAATTCTCGAACCTATTGCCCCAGCTCGGGCAAGTCGCGGACGAACTGACCGTCATCAAGTCGCTGCATACAGATCAGTTCAACCACGCACCAGCCCAATTGATGTTTCAGACGGGATTCAGTCAGTTTGGCCGTCCCAGCCTCGGTTCCTGGGTCAGTTATGGCCTGGGGAGTGAAAATCAAGATCTCCCCAGTTTTGTGGTGATGAATACCGGCACCATCGCGGGTGCCGGAAACAGCATGTGGGGTAGTGGTTTCCTGCCGACGGTACATCAGGGTGTCGAGTTCCGTACGCGTGGCGATCCGGTACTCTACCTTTCCAATCCTGCCGGTATCTCCCCGCAGCGACGAAGAAGTATTCTTGACAGCATCAACGATCTCAATCGCATTCGCCTGCGTGATGTTGGAGATTCGGAGATTGCAACTCGGATCAGCCAGTACGAACTTGCCTTTCGGATGCAGATTGCCGTCCCGGAATTGATGGATTACTCCGGTGAGCCGGCATACATTCATCAGCTTTACGGGACGGAACCAGGGAAAAAAAGTTTTGCCAACAATTGTCTTTTAGCCCGCCGACTCATTGAGCGGGGCGTACGTTTTGTGCAGTTAAATGATCAGGGTTGGGACACCCATGGAGATATCCAATCCGGACTGCCCCCAAAGTGTCGACAAATCGATCGCCCGATCGCGGCCCTCATCAAGGACCTCAAGACCCGTGGCCTTCTCGAGGAGACATTGATTGTGTTCGGAGCCGAGTTTGGCAGGACGCCCATGAGCCAAGGAGGTGACAAGAAACGCGCCGGTCGGGACCATCATAAAGATGCCTTCACGGTCTGGCTTGCGGGTGGGGGCGTACGAAAAGGCTTTGTTTACGGTGAGACTGACGAGCTCGGTTTTCATGTGGTGAAAAACCCGATGCACGTCAACGACTTTCATGCCACGCTTCTGCACCTGCTGGGGTTGGATCACAAGCAGCTCACCTACCGCTACCAGGGTCGCGACTTCCGACTGACGGATGTTGCGGGCAATATTGCCCACGATCTGCTGGCATAGTGCAGAACCGCCGAGCCGAATTGGCCTCGGCAGGGGTCTTACTTGGTGCCGACGAGCTCCTTTTCCGCCTTCCGCTTAGCCAGGATGGCTTCCTGGATGTTGGCGGGCACCTGGCGGTAGTGGGAGAATTCCATGCTAAAGGTACCTTGGCCCTGGGTCATGCTCCGCAGGTCGGTCGAGTAACCGAATGTTTCGGCCAGCGGCACCTCCGCTTCGATGATGGATGTCTCGGCTGTCCTGTCGGTCGAGACAATGATGCCCCGGCGACTGCTCAATTCGCCGGCAACCTGACCCTGGAAGTCGGGAGGCACTTCCGCTTCCAATTTCATCACAGGTTCTAAGAGTACGGGCTTCGTTTTGAGGAAGGTATCTCGAAAACAGTTGCGGCTACAGATTTGAAATGCCATTTCGCTGCTATCCACATCATGGTAGGAGCCATCTTCCAGTACGGCCCGCAGGTTGACGACCGGATATTCCGCAACCGGACCTTTCACCATGGACGCCTTAAATCCTTTGTTTACCGCGGGAATGTATTCCTTGGGAATGCGGCCCCCTACGACCGTGTCCTCAAAAACATAAGATTCTTCCGCGTCGTCCGGAAGCGGTTCGAGGTAACCCTTAATGTGGGCGTACTGTCCTGAACCCCCCGTCTGTTTTTTGTGTTTGTAGTCAAAATTAGCACGCCGCTTGGCGGTCTCTCGGTAGCTCACCTTGGGTGCTCCCACGGCGACTTCACAGTTGTATTCCCGTTTCATTCGCTCGACGTAAATTTCCAGGTGCAACTCCCCCATCCCGGCAATCACGGTTTCTCCCGTTTCCTCGTCGGTGACGACTTGGAAGGTGGGGTCTTCCTTGCGGAATCGCTGCAGGGCCTTGCCGAGCCGATCACTCGCTTCGCGGGTGATCGGCTGGACTGCCATTTTGATCACAGGTTGTGGCACGAAGATGCTCTCAAGCGTGCAGAACGCGGGATCGGTGGCGTAGGTATCGCCGCTGGCAGCATCGATTCCCATGATGGCAACAATATCCCCGGCATAAGCCTGATCGATTTCTTCCCGCTTATCAGAGTGCATGCGGAGAATGCGACTAAAGCGCTGCTTACGTCCGGTCCGCTGGTTGGCGTACTGCTGGCCCTTGTGGATCGTTCCCTGGTAAATCCGCAGGAACGTAAGCTGTCCATAGGGATCATCGACGAGTTTGAATGCCATCCCAACAAAGGGCGCACCCGAGTCGACGGACAAAGGAATTTGTTTTTCCGGGTTATCGTACGCCATCGCTGTTTTCTCGCAGTCGGCCGGTGCGGGCAGGTAGCGCGTAACGGCGTCGAGCAACGGCTGAACGCCTTTGTTGCGGAATGCAGTGCCGAGGTAGACCGGTGTGAAATCGAGATCCCGTACGGCACTCTTAAGAACGTGATGGATCAAGTCTTCAGAAATATCTTCTTCGCTCAGTAGTAACTCCATCAACTCATCGCTGTACATTGAAATTGCTTCAAGCATTTGCTGCCGCGCATGGTTTGCATCTTCTAAGTGATTCGCTGGGATCTTCTCTTCACGGACGGTTTCACCACCTTCGCCGTCAAAGTAGAGTGCCTTCATGGTTACTAGATCGATGATGCCCTCAAAATTTTCTTCCGCCCCGATTGGAAGTTGCATCAGGACGGCATCGCAGTTCATTTTTTCTCGAACCTGCTCAATAACGCGCCGCGGATTTGCTCCGGTGCGGTCCATTTTGTTGATAAATGCCAGGCGCGGC
>JAUWIQ010000149.1 GCA_030605285.1 Planctomycetota bacterium | reverse complement strand
GTAGGGAACCAATCCCTACCCTGACGGATGTGATCCGCACGATGCCGACCGGAGGCCGCCTGTTTATCGAGGTCAAATGTGGCGTTGAAATCGTCACCACGCTGGCCGATCTCCTTGGCCGAGCAGAGAAACCTGTCGATCGATTTGTCGTCATCTCCTCCGATCGGCAGGTGGTGGCAAAAATGAAACAACGGCTCGCGGAGGTCACGGCACTATTGGTCTGCCGCTGCGAGCCCGCAGGAGCCCGCAGCGGGCCAGCCGCGGTCATTGAGGATCTCATTGAGATCGCCCGCTGCGATCGACTTGACGGGCTGGACCTGGACGCCAGAGGCCTCCTTGATGCAACGACAACGGCCGCACTCACCGCCACAGGCCTCTCTTGTTTCAGCTGGACCGTGGACGACCCGGCGCGGGCGAGGCAACTCATAACGGCGGGCGTACAGGGGATCTCCACCAATCGGCCCGGCTGGCTCCGCGACCAACTAAGAGGCCAACCACCGAGTCCCGAGGTGGGCTGAGTTGCGGGGCTGTCTTTGCCCCGCTTTGCAACCTTGCGCATTTTGGCTAGGCTGCTCCTACCAACAAAGGAAAGGAGCTTGAGATGCAAAAAGATACGAAACGTTTCGTCGCGGTCGGCCTCCTGATCGTGGGTGCCATTGGGCTCGTTGCCCTGGCGGGCGCCGCGCCGCAGGCTGACCCCGCGCCGCAGGCGGACCCCGCCCCGCCGATCCTCGGCAAGTGGGCATGGTATCGCGGCACGATGCAAGTCTTCGCCGATGGGACCTGTCACTGGCAGGGCGCCGACCACGAGGAGCATGGCAAGTGGAAAAAATCAAGCGGCTACTTCTTCGACTGGGGCGAGAAGGACAACGACTGGAACTACCTGAATGTTGATGAGCAGGGACGACTCTCCGGGCGGGCCATCCAATGGGGTGGGTCGCTTGAGGGAAATCGACCGAAAGAATAATGCGCTTGCAAAGGACGGCTCAAAATCCCTGTAAGAGACCGATTCCTGGTGACCGTACCGCAGGGATTCACCAGTCTGATGTTTGAACTATACTTGAGATCATCTCCCGTGAAATTCCGGGCACCCGGTTCAGGTCCGATTATTTTTCCTGGCCCTGCGTTTCGGTATTTGCAAAGGGTCTCATAGGCATAGGCCAGTAGCTTCCATTTCACTGTAGCTCAAGTTGATAAAACAACCATGCGTATGCGAAATTCCAGGTCCCCCGGATCAGGGCATTGGAGTGCCTCTCTGCTCCTGGCTGCTCTCGTCCTCTCCGCAGGCTGCAGCCGACAGGCAAAGCCGACCGATGCGAACCCGCCCGTCACGGTCGTCCACCCGGAAATGCAAGATATTACCCTTTACGAGTATTTCACCGGGCAAGTCCAGGCGATCGATTCCGTCGATATTCGTAGCCGGGTCTCGGGATATCTCGATACGATTCATTTCACCAGCGGAACAGAAATAAAGAAAAATGATGTCCTGTTCGTGATTGACCAGCGGCCCTTCCAGGCCCAGGTCGACCGTCAGGCTGCCACACTCGACCAGGGAAAGGCCCAACAAAAACTCGCACACATCCAATACCAACGCGACATCGGGCTGCGGCAAAAAGACCCCGGAGCGATCGCCCAGGTCTCCGTGGATAAATCGGTCGCCAATGTCGGGGTCCAGGATGCCAATGTCATGCAAGCACAAGCTCAGTTGGAGGAGGCCCAATTGAATCTGGACTATTGCACGATCAAGGCGCCCATGGATGGAGAAATCAGTCGCAATTATGTCTCGGTAGGCAATTTAGTCACGGGAGGTACGGCGCAGGCGACCTTGCTGACCACCATTGTTTCCGTCGATCCGATGTATGCCTACTTCGATGTGGATGAGCAGACCATCGAGCAGGTCGAAAAATCAATCCGCGAAGGAGACCGACCCCCGGTCAATTCAAAAAAAATCCCGGTAGAACTGGGACTCGCAGTGGACCACGGCAAATATCCCCACAAGGGAGTTGTCGATTTCGCGAACAACCAATACAGCACCGATACGGGGACCCTCCAGGTGCGGGGGGTATTTCCCAACCCCAAGCCGAAATTGGGTCGCCGGGTCTTGATCCCGGGACAATTCGTGAAGATTCGAGTCCCCAGTTCCAAAGGTTCCAAACTGCTGGTCCCCGCCAAGGCGGTAGGACAGGATATCGTGGGGGCCTATGTCGTTGTCATTGATGAACAGCAGACCGCTCGGTACAGCTATGTCGATTTGGGTCCCGAGCACGAGGGTATGCAAGTGATTACCAAAGGCCTCTCCACCAAGGACTGGGTCGTCGTCGAGGGCCAGCACAATGCCAGACCCGGGGGCAAGGTCGAGCTGCACTACCCGAAGCAGGATAGCTCCGCGGAGCCCGCAATGAAAACGGTCGACGAAAAAAGTGGTTCTCCTGAACCTGCCGCGGAGAAAGGCAGTTGACGCATTGCAAACGCGTAGCCTTTGCATCTACGCACTGCACAAAGTCAGCCCGAGATTCTTATGCTTTCACGATTCTTCATTGAGCGTCCTATCTTCGCGAATGTTATCGCGATCGTGACGGTCATTTTAGGTGTCGTCACCCTGACGCGGCTGCCGGTCGAACAATATCCGCAGATTACGCCACCCACCGTCCAGGTGATCGCCACCTATCCCGGGGCCAATGCAAAGGTCCTTGCCGAAACAGTCGCCCAGCCGATCGAACAGCAGGTTAACGGCGTCGAAGGCATGCTCTACATGTCGAGTACCTGCGCAAGCAATGGCTCGTATACGCTGACCGTGACCTTTGATATCGGCACCGATCTGGATACCGCGCAGATTCTTGTAGAAAACCGCGTGGCGATCGCCGAACCTCAATTGCCACAAGAGGTCAAACAGCAGGGGGTCGTCACCCAGAAGCAGTCGACCGATATCGTACTCATCGTGGCCCTGACATCCCCGGATGGGACGGTGGACGCCCTTGCGCTGAGCAACTATGCCACGGTTCGCATCAAGGAGGAATTATCCCGCATTCCCGGTGTGGGCAGCATTACCGTTTTCGGCAGTGGTGATTATTCGATGCGTATCTGGCTGGACCCCGGGCGCTTGAAATCCCGCAATTTGAGCGTGCAGGATGTTCTCAACGCCGTTCAGGGACAGAATGTGCAGGTCGCCGCCGGTCAGCTCGGCGCGCCCCCGGCAAGCCAAAACACCGATTTCCAACTCACGCTCAACGTTCGGGGCCGACTCACGGAGGTCTCCCAGTTTGAGAACATCATCCTCAAAACGGGCAGCGATGGGAGTTTGACCTACCTGCGAGATGTGGGCCGCGTCACGCTCGGCAGCAAAGATTACAGCATCTATTGCCGGAAAAACAGTCAGCCTTGCGCTGGCGTCGCGATCTACCAGTTGCCGGGAGCCAACGCGTTGGATCTTGCCAACGCGATTGAAGAAAAAATGGTCGAACTTGCCAAGTCGTTTCCCAGTGGCCTGCAATACGACATTCCTTTTAATACCACGATCTTTGTCCAGGAATCGATCGACGAGGTCTACCGGACCTTGCTGGAAGCAGGCATTTTGGTGCTGATTGTGATCCTGGTCTTTCTCCAGGACTGGCGGGCCGTGATGGTACCCGCCACGACCGTACCGGTCACAATTATTGGTGCCTTTGCATTTTTTGCGTTGTTCGGCTTTACCGTCAATATGCTCACACTCTTTGGCCTCATCCTGGCGATCGGTCTCGTCGTGGACGATGCAATTATCATTGTGGAAAATGCCGCGCACCATATCAGTCATGGCGAGACTCCAAAAACTGCCACGATCCACGCAATGGATGAACTTTTTGGCCCGATCATTGCCACCAGTCTGGTCCTGATGGCCGTCTTTCTGCCCTCGACTTTCTTGAGCGGTATTGTGGGGCAGATGTATCGCCAGTTTGCGCTCACGATTGCGGCCACGGCCGTGATCAGCACGATCAATGCGGTCACGCTCAAGCCCGCGCAATGCGCCGTCTACCTGCGTCCTCAGAAAAAACCGGGGATTTTCGCCCGCACCTTCAATCGTGGCTACGATGCCACCGAACGCGTCTATTTTGCCTTGATTCAACGTCTGGTGCGCTGGGTTGTGCCCACGATGGCCTGTTTCATCGCGCTTTTAGTTTTGACCGTCTGGTGTTTCAAATCGATGCCCACCGGATTTCTCCCCACCGAGGATCAAGGGTACCTGATCGTTTCCGTGGAGTTGCCACCCGCCGCCTCGCTGGAACGGACCCGTACGGTGACCGCAGAAATTGAGAAGATTCTCGCCGTGACTCCCGGAGTTGCCGACACGGTCGTCATCGGGGGCCATGCGCTGCTCGATGCAACGACCTCTTCCAATGCGGCAACCATTTATGTTGTGCTCAAGGCGTGGTCTGAAAGGACAACTGCTGAAACCTCGTTGCTGGGAATTTTCGACTATTTAACGGAGCAGTTTAAAACATTTCAGCCCGCGCACGTGTTCGCGTTGCCACCCCCATCGATTCCAGGACTCGGCATCAGCGGCGGATTCAGTATGGAACTGGTAGCAAAGACGGGTGGGGATCTCCAGGAAGAACTAGACGCGATGGAGGAGGCTGTCGAAAAGATTGTCGCCGACGCAAAAGGAGAGCCGGCACTCTCTATGCTCCAAACCTCTTTTGAGGCGGGAGTACCCCAGATGACCGTCAATGTGGATCGCGCAAAAGTTGCGACCTTGGATCTGCCTCTGAATGACGTTTTTCAAACTATGCAGGGCTATTTGGGCGCTTTTTACGCAAACGATTTCAACAAATTCAACTACACCTATCAGGTCCGCATCCAAGCAGACAATCAGTATCGGAACAAGGTTTCCGATCTCAAAACACTGGAGATCCGCAATACCAAGGGCGACATGGTACCCCTGGGGACGTTGATCGATGTCCATCGGTCCTATGGTCCGCAAGTCGTCAGCCGTTACAACCTCTACCCCGCGGCGTTACTGATGGGCATGGCGGCCGAAGGATACAGCTCGGGAGAAGCGATGGCCGCGATGGAACGTCTCGCCAACAAGTATCTGCCTTTTGGTATGGGCTACGAGTGGACAGGCGTCTCGTATCAGGAAGCCAACATGGGAAGCCAACCGCTGATTGTATTTGCACTGGCTGTGATCATGGTTTATCTCGTGCTGGCCGCGCAGTATGAAAGCTGGTCGAGTCCCACTGCGGTGATTCTCGTCGTTCCCATTGCGCTGCTCGGCTCTGCCGCGGCGATCTGGGTCCTACCCTTTGGGCTCGATATCTACGCCCAAATTGGACTCATCCTGGTGATTGCGCTGGCCAGCAAAAATGCGATCCTGATCGTGGAATTCGCCCGCGAAAAACGGGAGGCAGGTAGTTCGATTGCCGAAGCGGCAGCCGAGGCGGCGCGGTTACGGTTCCGACCCATCCTGATGACCAGCTTTGCGTTCATCTTTGGGATGATTCCTCTAGTCATTGCCCGGGGAGCAGGGGCTTCGAGCCGTATTTCCCTGGGCTCCACGGTACTTGGCGGGATGATTACCTCCACATTTCTCGCCGTGCTCTTCGTGC
This sequence comes from Planctomycetota bacterium, assembly GCA_030605285.1. The sequence continues at coordinate 209 of JAUWIQ010000149.1, read as the reverse complement.
CGACCTTCTTTGTTGTGGCCCAGCATACGAGCGAATGGTGGAGCAATCGCAAGAAATCCAAAGAGCCTGCCGACGTACCCACTGCCTGAGGTGGCCGGCTCAGAGCGGACCCGTCGGATCAGGAGTTCATCTGCCAGAGGGTCCAGTTCAGCACCGAGGCAAAACCGACCCAGGCCAGATAGGGGAGCAGGAGCAGAGCGGCCAGTGCC
>JAUWIQ010000169.1 GCA_030605285.1 Planctomycetota bacterium | reverse complement strand
GAAGTGATCGAGCGCGATACACATCGTTTCGTGGGCACCTATTTCGAGCAGGCAGGTAGCTGCCTGGTGCAAGTCGACGGCAAGATATTTTCCCAGCCGATTCTCGTAGGAGACGCCAGCGCTCGAAGTGCCCGCACCGACGAGAAGGTGGTGATCGAAATGGTCCGTTTCCCCTCGCACATCCACGATGGTGAGGCCGTGATCGTCGAGGTACTCGGTCCGCGAAATCAACCGGGCGTCGATACGATGTCGATCATTCATGAATTTGGATTGCCGGAAGATTTTGGGGAGGGGGTGTTGAAGGAGACTCACAAAGTGGCGGAGTCCTTTGACGAATCGATTCCGCCGAGTCGCTGCGATTTAACCGGACTTACGGTGGTTACCATCGATCCGATCGATGCGCGTGATTTCGATGACGCGATTTCACTCGAACGGACCAGCGCGGGACATTGGCGGTTGGGTGTCCATATCGCGGATGTCTCCCATTTTGTCAGGGAAAAGACAGTCCTCGATCGTGAAGCGCGCGAGCGTGCCACGAGTGTCTATCTCCCGGACCGTGTAATCCCCATGCTGCCGGAAATGATTTCCAACAACCTAGCCAGCCTGCAGCCCGATCGCGTCCGTTACACGCGAACGGTTTTCATCGAATTGACGGCTGAGGGCGCGCGGATTGCGGTCGAATCCGCCTCGGCCGCAATCCGCAGTGATCGTCGCTTCCACTACGAGGAGGTTGACGACTTTCTCAAGGACATGCGGCCCTGGAAGAAAAAGCTTTCTCCGCAGGTCCACACGCTGCTCCAAGACATGCATACGCTGGCCATGATTCTCCGTCGCCGACGGTTTGCACGCGGTGCATTGGAGTTGTCGATGCCGGAGGTGAAAATAGATCTCGACGAGGAGGGGCGTATTTCGGGCGCCCATCTCGTAGAAAATACGGAAAGCCATCAGATCATTGAAGAGTTCATGCTGGCGGCCAACGAAGCGGTTGCCGATCTGTTGCGCGAGGCGGATTACGAATTTCTCCGCCGCGTGCATGAGCCGCCCGATCCTCGCAAGCTCAAGTTGCTGGGCGAGTTTGTTCGCGAATTAGGGATCGATGCCTCGGGTCTGGAAAGCCGCTTCGAACTCCAGACCCTGCTCAATTCCGTGGCGGGCCGGCCCGAACAATATGCGGTCAATTACGCCTTGCTGCGTAGCATGCGCAAGGCCCTTTACAGTCCGGCTGCGGAGGGACACTTCGCGTTGGCAAGTGATTGCTATTGTCACTTTACTTCTCCGATACGTCGATATCCCGACCTCACGATCCACCGCTTGTTGCGGCTTCTCGATCAGCAGCGCGGCGCCTCACTGCAGGGTGGAGAACTTGTGGCACTTGGCGACCACTGCAGTGATCGAGAGCAGCGTGCCGAGCGGGCGGAGCGCGAACTGGTGAAGATGAAATTGTTAAATTTTCTCAGCACCCGGATTGGCGAAGAAATGGACGGTGTGGTGACGGGGGTCCAGGGTTTTGGGCTCTTCGTGCAGGGTATCGCCCTCCCCGCCGAGGGATTCATTCATGTCACATCGCTCGCAGACGATTATTACCAATTCGATGCTGCGGCGCACTCCCTTGTGGGACGTCGCCGTGGCAATGCATTTCGTTTGGGTGACTTTGTACGGGTGGCGGTTGCCCACGTGGACGTCGATCGCCGCGAATTAGATTTCCGGCTGGTGGACCGACTGAAACAGGGTACTCGGGGATCCGCCCAGGGGCGGGGAAAGAGTGGCAGTCGCGGAAAATCGGCCACCGCACCCCGGAAGGCAAAAGGTCGCCCCACGCGGGGGGCTGGCAAGCAGAAGCAGGGCAGAGAGCGGCCAGCTGCGGGGAATGCAAGTAAAAAGAAAACCAAAAAGAAGAAGAAAAAGAAGAGGAAAGCATCACGGCGATCGGGGCCGTGAATCGGGCGGCTGGCGGGCTCCCGACTGCAAATAAAAACCAACCCTCTAGTGGGGGCCTTTGGGGCCCTGCGCTCCGCGCCGGTGCATCCGGCATCCGCAGCCGATCGTTTTCCCGGTCCGCTCGGCAGTGCGCACTGAGGAGATTTGGGTCGCCTGCCGCGAATCGCCCCCTGGTGATGTGCGCCCCGCGCGCTAAAATATCACATCAAGACCTTTTTTAGCCCCCCACAAGGTGCGAACACGGATGACGCAAACGTTGGCCGAAACACCGTTGCACGGATGGCATGCTGCCCATGGTGGGAGGATGGTGGAGTTTGGTGGCTGGTCGATGCCGGTGCAATATGACTCGATCCTTGAGGAACACCGCGCAACCCGCAGGGCGGTGGGACTGTTTGACATCTCCCATATGGGGCGTCTTCGCGTGGCGGGTGCCGCCGCCGCAGAATTTCTCGATTCGGTTCTGACACGATGCGTGCTGGATATGCCGCTCGGTAGTATCCGCTACGGACTGCTCGCCAATCAACACGGGGGTACGATCGACGATGTCCTCATTTCCCACCTGGAGGATGAGGAGGGTCTCTTTTACATGGTGGTTTGCAATGCCGCGAATCGGGAGAAGGTGGTTTTGTGGCTCGAAAGCCATCTGGCAGATCACCCAGATGTCCAATTCCGAGACGAGACCTGGGCCTGGGCGATGCTGGCCGTTCAGGGCCCCCGCGCCCTGGAAACCGTTGCCTCCTTGCTCGACTTCGATCCCGCAGGAATGAAGTATTACACTGGCCGCTGCGGTCGGATTGGGAACACAGCAGGCCAGTTGAGCCGCACAGGTTACACGGGGGAAGACGGTTGCGAATTGATCGTTCCGTCCGCTGCTGTGGCGGATGTTTGGGATCAATTGGTTGTTGTGAGCAGTCGTTTGGGTGGCACCACGGTAGGCTTGGCAGCCCGCGACACCTTGCGACTCGAGGCGGCAATGCCCCTCTACGGGCACGAGCTGAGCGAGGATATTTCTGCCCTGCAGGCGGGATTGGGCTTTGCCGTGAACCTGCAGGACCGGTCGTTCGTGGGACGCGACGCCTTAGGGGAGCTGGCAAAAGACGAATCATTACCCAGGCGAGTCGGATTGATGTGTACGGGCAAGCGCGTGCCGCGCGAAGGTTATGCGATTGCCAATTCCGGTGAGCGGGTGGGCGAGGTCACGAGCGGTACGTTCTCGCCGACGCTGGGAAAACCCATTGGAATGGGTTACGTTCTGCCATCTGCAGCGGTTGTGGGAACCAATCTGCCGATCGACATCCGTGGCCGGGCAGAAGCGGCCCAGGTTGTCTCTTTGCCGTTTTATCGGAGGAGTGTGCCATGACCCCCGATTCCTGCAGTCGGGCAAGGACCTCCCGTTTACCCGTCCTTTACAATCATACCTCGCATTGAAAGGAAACATCCCGGTGAATCCCGAAGAACTGCGCTATGCCAAGACCCACGAATGGGTACATATCGCCCAAGAAGATGGCAGCCAACTTGCCACCATCGGCATCTCGGCCTACGCGGTTGAAGCCTTGACGGACCTTGTGTTCCTTGAGCTTCCCGAGGTTGGCAAGCAGGTCCAAGCGGGAGATACGCTCGGGGAGGTGGAGTCGGTGAAGGCGGTCAGTGACTTATACAGCCCGGTGTCGGGGGAAGTGGTCGAGGTCAACTCGGAACTCCCGGATGCCCTGGAATTGCTTGGAGAAGATACGTACGGTCGTGGCTGGATTGCGAAAATTCGCATGACCGACGAAGCGACGTTCGAGACCTTGATGGATCATGCTGCCTACAGTGCTTTGTGTGCCGAAGAGGGAGCCTGAAGTATGCCTTTTCTCTACAACACGCCCGAGGATCAGCAGGCGATGCTCGAAGCGATCGGTTGCGAGTCGATCGAGGCCTTGTTTGATACCATTCCAGCAGAGCTTCGCCTCGAGAGGCCGCTCAATCTTCCGGACGCGATGGGGGAATTGGAATTGACGCGTCACATGACCAAGCTCGCTGCGCAAAATCTCTCGCCGGCGAACACCTGCTGTTTTTTAGGGGCAGGCAGCTACGACCATTTTATTCCAGCGGTGGTCGATTATGTCGCATCGCGAGGGGAGTTTTATACCTCCTACACACCCTACCAACCCGAAGTCAGCCAAGGCAACCTGCAGGCGATGTTTGAGTATCAGACCATGATTTGTGAACTGACCGGGATGGATGTTTCGAATCAGAGCCTCTATGACGGTGGCACCGCAGCGGTGGAGGCGGTACTCATGAGCCTGGATGTCACAGGTCGCCGTGGTCGCGTCGTCGTTGCCCAGAGTGTCCATCCAGAATATCGCCAAGTGATCGACACGTATTTCGAGAGTCTGCCGACCACGGTAGTGGGCGTCGGTTGTCCCCAGGGGACGGTTTCCGGAGAGGAGTTTGCCGAGGTACTCAACGAGGAAACGGCCTGCGTATTGATCCAGCAGCCCAATTTTTTTGGTTGCTTGGAGGAGGTTCGGCAGCTGGCAGAAAAGACCCACGCAGCCGGGGCCCTCTTGGTGGTGGTGGTGGACCCGATCAGTCTGGGGTTACTCGAGCGACCCGGCGACTACGGTGCGGATATCGTCGTCGCCGAAGGGCAGTCGCTTGGCATCCCGATGCAATACGGTGGTCCGTATCTGGGGATCATGGCGTCTCGCGATGCCTTTGTCCGCCGCTTGCCGGGCAGGATTGCGGGCCAGACGGTCGATCGACGTGGCAAGCGGTGCTGGGTGCTTACGCTACAGACCCGCGAACAACATATCCGGCGCGAGAAAGCGACCAGCAATATCTGTACGAATCAGGGGCTCTTCGCGCTGCGGGCCAGTGTCTATCTGGCGGCGATGGGCCCGCAGGGGCTGCGGGAGGTGGCCGAATTGTGTTTGCAAAAGACGGCTTATGCGCAAGCGAGGTTTCAGGAGCTGGATCGGCTGGAGCCTGCTTTTGATGCTCCCGTATTCAAAGAATTTGTCCTCCGCGACCGTCAGGATCGTGTGGCCCAACTCCTTTCCGATGCGGAATCTGCCGGTATTTTTGCCGGCGTGCCCCTGGGCCGCTGGTATCCCGAATTATCCGATTGCCTGCTGCTGGCGGTTACCGAAAAGCGTAGCCGCGCGGAAATCGATCAATTGGTCGATTTTGTTGCTCAGAATTCCAAGGATGAGGCCGCCCTTCATGCGTAATCAGCACGCCACGCAATTGTTGTTTGAGTTATCGAGGTCAGGGCGGCGCGGCGCGGTGCTGCCGAAGTGCGATGTCCCTCCTCAACGTGTCGAGGATTTGATCCCCGAGCGCTTTCTCGCCAAGGGTATCCCCAGCCTACCCGAAGTTGCGGAGCCTGAAATCGTCAGACATTACGCAAATTTGTCGACACTCAACATGTCGGTCGATACCCATTTTTATCCGCTGGGCTCCTGCACGATGAAGTACAACCCCAAGCGGAACGAACGACTTGCTGCGGCCATGGGAATCGTGGATCTGCATCCTTATCAGTCAGATCGTTCGCTCCAGGGCCT
>JAUWIQ010000083.1 GCA_030605285.1 Planctomycetota bacterium | reverse complement strand
TGCCTTTTGGCCCGGCGACTGGTCGAGCGCGGAGTGCGTTTTATTCAGCTCTATTCGGGGGGGGCCCATAACAACGACAATTGGGACGCGCATGAAGACGTCTACACAAACCATGGTTATCATGGCGGTCGCACAGATCAACCGGTCGCTGCCCTGATCCAGGATCTCAAGCAACGGGGCCTGCTCGAGGAGACGCTGGTCATCTGGGGCGGTGAATTTGGTCGCCAGCCCACAGCCGAGTTCGAGCGACAACCGGGTCGCGACCACAACGCCTACGGCTTTACGATGTACATGGCCGGCGGGGGCGTCAAAGGGGGCGTTTCCTACGGGCAGACCGACGAGCTTGGCGCGGCCGCCGTGGAGAATAAGTTGCATGTCCACAACCTGCATGCCACGATTTTGCACCTGATGGGCCTCGACCCCAACAAACTGAACTACTTCCACGATGGGCTGAACAAAAAGCTAGTCGGTGTGGAAGAGGTCGAGCCGATCCACGAAATCCTGGCCTGAGTGTGATTATCCGTGGTCCGAATCGGCTCAGAGAACCTACCCTTGCGCTGGGGAACGCGGCTTGCCCAACCGCCGGCAGATGTTCGAGACTTCGCTCGCCGTTGCAACCGGTCTGTTGCTGGGAAAAACATCTGCAGCCCGTACGACCCTCGCCGCACAGAGCAACTCTCTTGTACCCTGCGGGACCATCCTCCAGGGCCCCCATTTCCACGGGTATGGCGATGACGATAAACAGCAATTTGACCCCGGCGACCGCTGGACTTCGCTTCGATCATTGGTTCATCCAGATCAAACTAGGCTGGCGCCTGGGCTGACTGCATCGACTTAAATCTCCGCAGCTCCACTCGCAGCGAACCGTCTATTTTTTTCAGCGGACGGCAGGCGGAAGCGACTATTGCGGGCAATTTTTTCCTGATAAAATATCCGCATCATGAATCACCACCTCCAGCAAGTCACTGTAGTGGATCTGGCGGAACCGGAAGCGGGAAAAGTTTTCGCAGAAACGGCCGCAAAGCTGGGTTTCGTCCAGATCATCAATCACGGGATTTCTGCGGACTTAATCCAAAGGGTCTGGCAACAGACCCAGCTATTCTTTGATCTGCCGACCGAGCAGAAGCGAAAACTGCTCCGCAGTGAAGACAATGCCCTCGGTTATTTCGATGCGGAACTCACAAAAAACAAACGCGATTTGAAAGAGATCCTTGATTTTGGCGGCATCGCTTCTCCGTTTCTGGAAAGAAATGAGCGAATAAAAACTGAAGATGGTTACAACTTCTGGCCCGAGTCACTACCGGAATTCAAGCAAACGCTCGTGGAATACTATGCTCGTTGCGAAATACTTGGCCATCGAATCCTAGGCATGCTTTGCGACGGGATGGGAGTTGCAACGGACACCCTACAGCCCCACTTCGGCGACCGTCATACCGGTTTTATGCGGCTCAACTATTATCCGCTGGATGATCCGCTTGCCGCAAACGAAGCGGCGGAAACGATACCGTTGGGAGACATGGCCTTGCACCACCATACCGATGCGGGTGTGTTGACGATTCTCCTACAGGATAGTACCGGCGGGCTGCAGGCCGAAACCGATGGCCAGTGGGTGGAAGTAACGCCAATCGAAAACGCTCTGGTCATCAACTTGGGCGACATGATGCAGGTCTGGAGTAACGACCGCTATCGCGCTCTGCTGCATCGCGTGCGACCGGTCGAGGGGAACAGTCGCCTGAGCATTCCTTTCTTTCTCAACCCCTCCTACGATACGGACATCACCCCGTTGCCGGCAGAGCCGCCGAAATATCGTACGATCAATTGGGGCGTGTTCCGTCGGGCCCGCAGTGCCGGGGACTATGCCGATGTGGGAAAAGAAATCCAGATTGCGGATTTCCGTATCTGCTAGCTGTTCTTGCGGTACGATCTCGGCCTTTTCGCTGCGCCGTTTTTTGTGATCTGGTTGCGGTCTCTTGGATCCCCTGGAAAATGCTTCCACTGCGCGCTGCTGAGCTGATTTTCAGAATTGTAAAGAATTCCTATTTGCATCCCCTTGGCCTTCTGCTAAATGGTCCCCCGCGGGCATGCTTACGCGGGAGCATGCAACATAGCAGCAATACGTTTCACGGGGCTGTTCAGGGTGTTGGCGTGCAGCAGACCTAATGCCTATTTTCCGGGAGAAAAAATGATCATGCATTTCATGCGTTGTAAAACAATTTGTCTGACCGTCGTCGGCATCCTCTTGCCTCAATTCACCTTGGCAGCAACACCCGATGTTCGAGTCGTTGCGGAGACTGAAAAATCGGTCATTACCGATATTGCCCTCCATGACGGCGGGATCCTGGTAGGCCGCCTAGCGAATCAAAAAAGTCCTGTCGCCGCCAATCAAAAAGTCACGGTGCGACAAGACACAAAAGTGGTTGCCGAAGTGGTCACGGACAAGAACGGACAATTCATTGTCCACGACCTTCGTGGCGGGATCTATCAGATTGAATCGAATCGTGGGGTTGGAAACTTCCGCGCCTGGGCTCCCCAGACCGCACCTCCTACCGCACACCAAGTTGCATTTCTCGTTGAAGACGACCAAGTCGTGCGCGGTCAATTGAGTCGATTTGTTCCCAATTCTGGTGGGAGTGGTGGATTTCTGACATGGACCGCGATTGGTCTTGGCATCGCAGGAATCACCGTGGGAACAATCGCACTGACCGCCTCGCCCTAGCAAGTGTCCTTAGTAAGTTTTTTACGGAACACTCGCATTAAGAGACGCTTTTGGTGTACGGAACCTGAATCTTCCACAGATGAAACGGCAGAACCGGCCGGCATGCCCCGCCACGCGGAGTGTGCCGGTTTTTTTTGACCCACGCCAGCGGGCCTCCTGACGAACCATGCAAATAGAGGATTATGCAATCCTGTTCGGCGTTGGGCTGGTTGCGGGATTTATTAATGTTCTCGCCGGTGGCGGCTCCATGCTGACGGTTCCCACGATGATATTTCTCGGCCTCCCCGGTCCGATCGCCAACGGCACAAATCGGATCGCGATTCTAGTGCAAAACCTGGTTGCAGTTACGACCTTTTTTCGTAAAGGGCTTGCGGACTTTAAACTCAGCCTGATGCTTACGCTCTGTACCCTACCAGGGGCTGTTGCCGGGGCGGTGGCAGGAACTCAGCTCCAGGGAGTTTGGTTTAATCGAACACTCGCAGGAGTGATGGTATTGCTCCTGCTCTTGATGTGGGTCAAAAAGAGTCCGCGTGTCCAAGGAAAAAGTCCATCCGTTCCGGTCCGGCCGACCGGCAGGCGCATGGCTTGGGGATGCCTGCTGATGGTCGGTATCGGTTTCTATGGCGGCTTCATCCAGATCGGCGTCAGCCTGCTCTTGATGCCACTACTTCATCGTGTACTGGGAATCGATCTGGTCCGCGTTAACATGCACAAGGTCTTTATTATTTCCGGCTATACGATCGTCGCCCTGGCGATCTATGCCTGGAAACTCGACATCCGCTGGATTTTGGGGTCGGTACTCGCAATCGGCAATGGTATCGGCGCTTGGCTCGGAGCCACATTAAGCGTACGTAAAGGAGATCGCTTCATTCAGATTCTGATGAACGTGGTCCTGGTAGCGCTTGTGATCAAACTGCTCTTCTTTCCCGGCTCAACCTGATCTTGCAAGCTCGGGTTGATCTTGCAACGCAGAGGCTGGGGACCACTCAGGGAGAAGTCGGGACTCGAACTGCCTGGGCTCTGCGCCTGGCAACTCGCGATCCGCCACGGAGTTCGCGCAGCCAGGCCACCTTTGCCCGCGGCAAACGCAGAGTCCCCTTGGCCATCTGTCGATGGACAATCAGACCCCCAATCACCACGGCAATCACAATCACAATCCCCACAGCGATGGCCACGGTATGCCAGCGGTGCGAAATGTGCAAAAACCCCTCTCCGGCGAAGTATCCCACCGCAAGTTGCGCACTAACACTCAGCAGGGTCATCGGCAACTGAACGCAGAAGAAGATACTCCACCGCAAATGCATGAGGCCCGCCACCGCGATCGAAGGTGTGCGGGCCCCCGGCACAAAGCGGGCAACCAGCAGCACCAGAAATCCGAAGCGATCAAAGAGGGCTTTCATTTCTAAAATTCTCCGCGGGTGGGCGGTTTTGAGAAACCAGCGGGTGCCGAGCAGTTTCGATCCGAACACCCGGCAGAGCAAAAACCAGCCGGCATCGCCACCAACCACACCCAGGTAGGCCGCCAGGAAGGTTCCCAGCAGTGGGAACTGGCCTGTCGCAATTTCCCATCCGGCCGGAATCACGACCAGATCCTCGGGAAAATGCAAACCCACTCCGGACGCGAGCATCAATAAAAAAACAGCCCAGGGACCCAGCCGCCGAAACAGCTCTGAGAGCAGATGACCGGGCGCATGGGAGGACTGCGGAGATAGCTTGCGGTCGGTCGCGGGAGGGGAGCCGACTTGGGACCCCTCCGCTTGCGCGGCAGTTTCCGGGCCCTTTTGTACCGTCTTCTGGGAGGGAATCGGCTGGGAATCTGCCAGCAACCTGCCGCCGGCAATCAAGATACCGCACGAGCAGATTCCCAAGACGATCCACCTGGGGAGGGCAGATGCGATCGAAGTGTGCAAAGTGGACCATCCCTTCCAGGTTATTTCCAGCACCCAGAGATTTTCGCGGGCCGATGGCCAAACACACCTCGCATTTCCCAGACACGAGGACTTGTCGGCGCGGCCATGGGACTCCTCTCGCGGCTACACCGCATTACGAAGCGACGTGTGGGTGGGTGCCGCGGAGTGGAGGTGCCCGATCAATTGCCGCCACGCCCCCGGACTACCCGGCGTCAGTCTACCCAAAACCCTGGGTGACTGCGTACCCGTAATCGCTGGGTGATTAGCGGGCACCATATCGATATGCAGAGTCGCAAGGACTGCCGCGGTTGCGGCCTCCAACTGCCCCATTGGCATCCCTATTTCTGCGGTCTTATGGAGTGGGATTCCTGGCAGCCTGAGGGCAATTTCACCGAGCAACATGCCATTCCCCTGTCCCCCTCCCGTGATGAAAAACTCATCGAGCGCGGGTTCTGGAGGAAGCTGTTCCCTAATTTCGCGCTCAATACAATCGGCAATGAAATGGGTCGCCGTGCAGAGCAGATCCCGTATGGACCACCCCGCTTCGGCCGCCATGCGGACCGTTTCGTCCAATGCATATTCCGAGCGAACTCCCAGCGGGTGCCATCGTGGCGGACTTTCCTGAAAATAAGGATCGGCCAACCAGTGGTCAATCAGCTCCGGAATTTTTTTTCCCTGAACCGCGAGTCGCCCTCCGGGATCGAATTGCATTCGCCCGGCACTCAAACGGACACTCAATTTGTCCAACAAAAAAGTCCCCGGTCCCACATCAAACGAAACCAGACTATGAATATCGTGAACACTTTCTCCGGCCGGAAGATAGGTAAGGCGAACCGTGCGGCCGATATTCAGGAGCAGACGCGTACGAGTTGATTCACGGAGCAGCAACCACTGAGGAATCGCAGTGACCGGCCCGCCCAAACCTCCCCCGGTGAGATCCCGTGCGGGATAGGCATCGACGACATTCATCCCTGAACGTTCAGCCAGGTAGGCTGCATCGCAAAGGCTCGCATAGCCGACCGGCCCCTCCCTGGGGTAACGCCAAAGCCCCGGGTCGTGAACACCAAGTACAAGCACGTCACTGGCCGGAATCGCTGCAGAACTCAAGAGCCGCCGCACAACCGAAAACTGCACATCGGCCAACGCCGTGGCCAATTGGAGCGACTCGCCAAGTTGGTTTTTACCATCCTGCTGCAAAGACTCAAAAGATGCTCGTAATTCGCCTGAAGTCGTTTGCGATGCGGACTCGATCGGGTCGAACTGGGCGCTGAGTCCCCGGCCGGAGACCGCCATCAGCGCACCACTTACCTCCTCACAGCCTGTGCCGACATGCAGCCCGATCAGCAGACGCCGAGCGAGCGCACCCACCGGAGGCGGACGCGATCCGACCGGCATCGGAACCGACCGCAGTGCGGGGTCGCGCGGACTAAAATTTTCATGCATGGGAGGTTGCCCTTGTGACTTCAGGCAACCAGCCTGACAGACCCACCCGCACGGACGCCGTCGACAAACTCTTCAAATATTCGTTGATCGAGTGCGGAAGCGGAATGGCTTTCCGGATGGAACTGCGTACCAAAAGCAAACCAATCGTCCCTGCTACTTTCAATCGCTTCAATCACACCATCCGGTGCTCTTGCAGTCACGCGAAATCCGACAGCGACTTCATCGATCGCCATATGATGCATACTGTTCACACGGACTTCACCGTCCCCATAGATTCGTCCCATCAACGAATCTTCGACAACGTCCAGACCATGACGATGCGTAATGTCACTCCGGTCGGAATGTGGCATCGCATTGGGAAGATCTTCGGGAATATGAAAATAAAGATTGCCACCCTGCTGGACGTTGAGCAGTTGCATGCCGACGCCCACCCCCATCACAGGCATCCGCCGCTCGGAAATCATCCGAATCAACAAACGATCAAAATCCTCACGTTGTTCATTGAGCAACCGAATGGACGGATGTTTCATAAAGCCATCGTTATTAGGATTTAAATCCGCTCCGCCCACCATCACTACGCCCTCGACCAAATCGAGCAACCGCCCCAGATCTTGACGATTGGCTAGGGGCGGCAACACAATCGGAATGGCACCTGCTGCAGTGACTGCATTGTAGTAGCCATCGGCCAGAAAGCTAAAAGATGTGGTGTCTTTACTATTTGTGCGAAAGTCGGAATTCAGAGCAATCAACGGCTTATTGTCCACAGGTCTTTCTCCCTCGGGTGCGTCATGTACCCAGCTAGTGTGAAACACACAAGAGCAGAAGGCATCCAACCGCTACAAGAACAAAGCAAACCTTGGCCCAGAGAACAAGCAATCGGTAACGATTGCTCTGCCAGGAGAAAACTTCCAGCAATCCTTGCGGTAAACCGCAGGAAGGCGTGGTTCCCAAACTTAAACTTGGCGGTCTAAAACAATCTCAGCCCCAAGTTCAACCTTCAGTCACGGGCAAAGAGTGCCCGATAACCAGGAAGCCTTCTACCGGCAGCACCGAAGTGCCCTCATCCGACCGGTATGATGTCCCTATCAAGCGGCTTCAAGTCTCCTTTATTTGTGTGCGGCCTATGGCACCACGAAAGAGGAAGGTAAGTCATCGGCGAGTGTAAAAGACTTTTGGCCTCTGGCAAGTCCCCAGACGACAAAATTTATATTTTGGGCAGAAAGAAAATTGCTGTCGCAATATGTTGTAGATGAAGGATCATTGATCGGTCTCCTGAGATCAATCATTTCTAAGCCGTTTTATCGAAAACAGGTCTCCTCGCATCCATCCTTGCAATTACTTTGACCTATGGCGAGACGTAGCGGAGCATCCGCGCACTGCTAGCAGTCTCGAGTCGGCAATCAACCCAATGGTGGAATACCTCGTGCCATAATTTTCCCAACAGACAAAACCGCTTCCGCCCTATTCGGGATCCGTGTTGCCGTCTGAGACATGCGCCTCTCCAGACCCTGGGCCCCGCATGGATTGCAGACCCATGCGTCGGACCCCGCAGGCAAGCAGACGGTGGGCAGATGTGCGGTCAGGAGGAGAAAACCGAGTGC
>JAUWIQ010000342.1 GCA_030605285.1 Planctomycetota bacterium | reverse complement strand
TGGAAGGTCTGGAACGCCTTTTCACTCAATCCCAACTGCCGCACACCAACTTTGATATTGTCTTTATCTAAAAGCCGCATCACACAACTCTGGCCATGATTTGTTGGCAGCATGCTGACCCGCATGTCGAGTTCTTTATCACCAACGGTGACTTTGATTCGCCCGACTTGTGTCCTTCGTCGCTCCGCGATGTCCATGTGGGCCATGATTTTCAGCCTCGAGAGCAAGGCCGCAAGTAGACGTCGGGGTGGGCTATCGCGCTCGACAAGGATACCGTCGATTCGATAACGAATGCGGATACGGTCTTCGAAAGGCTCAATGTGAATATCCGAGGCACGCAACTGCACCGCTTCATTGATAATCAGATGCGCTAACCGCACAATCGGTGCACTTGTTTCGTCTATATTCTCGTCTTCTTCTACTCTCTGCAAAGGATCCGTCTCGGTAAAATCGATTGCCGTGTCCGTGAAATCCTGCAGCATCGAGTCGGCACTTTCGCCCTCGATCGCACCGTAGTAATTGTTGATTGCCTGGAGGATGTTTTCACGCGGAGCAACCGCGACTTCGATTTTGCGGTTCAAGATGAATCGCAATTTATCGAAAGCATCTAAATCGAGCGGGTCGCTTACGATCACCCGGAGTGCATCGTCCTGCTCTGCCATCGGCAGAATCACGTTTTCGCGAGCGACCGATTCGGGGACCAACTCAATCACTGCCGGAGGAATGGTGATTTCTTCGAGATTAATGAAATCAAGGTGGTGCTCCGTGGCGACTGCCTGCATCACCTCGTCACCCGTTACGTAACCAAGTCGGGTCAAGGCATCGGAAAGATGGGTTCCCGAACCGCGGGCCATCGACTCGGCTTCTTCGAGTTGATCGGGGCTGATCGTCCCCTGACGGATAAGAATTTCGGTGAATTTTGCCATGCCTATTCGGCCCTCACCGCAAACGCGAAATGCAGCTCTCCACCGCACATCGGATCGATCATCGCGAGAACCGCTCTGTTCCATCGCGACTGAAAATCGCAATCCCCTTTACGATTCCAAAGCAACCGTCAGTCGCTAAGTCAAAAAAGACCTAAACCTTTTCATAGACTAGACTAACTGGGACAGATACCCGCGTCAACCAGCAGGGAGACATCGACCGAGTGGCAATACCACCTGGTTGGCTGCAAAAAGACGCATTCTTCGGCTTTGTTGGGTCGCCGCAGTGCTTAGCCCTTACACGCAACAGGAACCTGATCGATCTTTGCTGCAAGGATAAAATCGTTTTCAGAGAGACCGCCGATGGCGTGGGTCCAAAGTTCTACCGAAACATTGCGGTAGCCTGCGATGTGAAGATCAGGGTGGTGTCCATCCTCTTCGGCAACTTCCGCAACCTTGTTAAAAAAGTCGATTCCGGCCATAAAGTTTTTGGTAGTCCAGTCTTTGCGAATTCGCTGCCCGTCTGGCGTCAACTCCCAGCCCTCGAGTTTCTCGAGTTGCGCTATCGCTTGTTCCGGCGTATACGGCTCGACGCCTCCCTCGCAGGGAAGACAGTTTTTCTGAGTCAACTGATCACACGACATTGCTTCCATCAGAGAATCTCCTGTTGAGGTGCTCGCCGCGATTGAAAACTTGGCGGGGTTGGTATCCGCTCAAGTGGAATTATTCCCACTCAACCTCTGTGCGTCAATCACCGACAGTACGCTGTGCTGTTCTCTGCCAAAAGATGCTGCCCTGACCAATGCCCTGACCAATGCCCTGACCAATGCCCGGAGAACTATCCCGAGAAATGCCGCAAGAGCGACGAAGAAAGACGGAGAAGTCGAAACAAGAAGACCCGTGCACCGATCGCGCAGCATTCCAAGTAAACCCACTGAGGAGATGAAGCCTTAGCAGGCCCGCGGCGCGGTCACCAGATCGATCGCCAACAGCAAGACAAAAACAAAGAGACTCGACAGAATTGCGCTCATCACCATTTCCCCCACAACACTTGGAAGCAGACCGTATCGACCGCTTGTGGCCGGTTTTCTGAAAGATGAGTTGCCGCAAAGTGCTGCTGGGTCACAAAAAAAAAGGGTGCGCCGCCGAAAAGCAAGAAATAAAGGATATTAACCGGAAAAAATTCCCGTGGCGTACCAGATCCGGTTCTTGCCGCGGCGGATGTCGTAGCCATAAAACGGGTGGTTCCCGACCACTGCCCGCCAGTGGCCCGCACTTTGTCGCCAGGCGTGAACGCATCCCAAACAGGCCGTGAGTAACGATTCGTCGGGCCAACTCTCCGCACAGACCTCGACCGGTGGCTTGCCACCGACCTGGGCCCAGACTCGATAGAACCGGGACTCCCATCTCTGATGTCCCTGACGGCCCAAGGAGGCTTGCCGCCGACTGTGTTCGGCGGCAGCCTCGCACAACACGGGAGAAGAGGCACCCGACGTACTTCGAGGCCCTTCCGGATGGATCCGAATCGCATAGATCAACATTCGTTCGGTGAGTGTACCGGGAGGAAGTTTAAGAAACGTCGCGACCGACACCGGGGATTCATACTGCGGTGCATAATAACTCGGCTCCGAGAAGGGGAGACCGCCAATCATGTGGCCATAGGTCTCTCGATCTGGATCGCTGAAGTCGACGACTGCCAACCCCGGCGCTTTCTGCAGCGCGGAAAAAGCAGGATCCGTAAGCAGCGTGATCTCGCGACCGTCGACCCGCACTTTCGCGTCGTGCAGGACACGAACGCAAACATACTGCCGGATCAGTTGATGGACTTCTGGATCCAGACAGGTTTGTTTTATAAAACGGAGAGAACGCGGATCATCGGTTGGGCCCGAAAAATAAATCAGTAGATTTTTATGCGCCTCGATTGCCTGCCCGCGGGCTTGGCGGTAATCGGTCTGCCATTCGATGGCGCTGTGCGGGCCGGTATTGTGCGTTTCAGTAGCGTATGCAACAACATCGTCAGACCGTCTCTCCGCCGAAGCAGACGGAGAACCAAAGGCCAGAAGCACCACAAAAAGCATGCTGCACAGACCCAAGCACCGCTCACGATTAAAGATGCGCAAAAGCACCATGCAATCCATATCCCCTATCCGTTTCTCCCTCAATCGACTTCGCAGCCAGAGAAAGGTGTCTGCGTGCGAACTGCTCCTACACACTGGAGCTCGGTGCGGGTAATTGACTGCTGCCCATCAAATAGCTGTCCACCGCCCTGGCGGCCCCACGCCCTTCATTGATGGCCCAAACGACCAGTGACTGGCCGCGACGGCAGTCACCGGCGGCAAAAACTCCCTCACAACTAGTCGCAAACGATCCGTGCTCGGCGGCAAAGGTTTCCCAGTTGCCCCGCGGGTTTTGCATCTCTAACCCCAGCATTTCGCCGACTCCCTTTTCCGGACCCACAAACCCGGTGGCCAGCAGCACCAGTTCGGCGGGCCAATCCTGCTCGCTCCCCTCCACCTCGCTGAACGGGGCCCGCTCACCCGGCTTGCTCCAATCGACCTCCACCGTACGGACTGCG